>JAITOJ010000118.1 GCA_031290005.1 Treponema sp.
GCGGTTCTGGTACAATCCGGTGAGGGACTGCAAAATCGACTTATACATATTCACCGGATTCCGGCCCACCGCAAGCACCAGCGCCGTGCCAAAGAGAAAACCCAAAAGGACAACCACCACGGACACCGCGCCGTCGGAGCGCAGGAGCAGGCTTGACAGCCTGGGAGTACCGGAAGCCCGGCCGCTTGTGTCTGTCTTTGCCATATCTTACCTTGCCGCCCTTTCCCCAGCCATCATGCTGCCGATTTCCTGGGCGGTCACGCTCCCCGCGTCCTTCACTGCCACAATCGCGCCCCTGGAAATGGTGGCAATCCGGTCGCACAGGGTCATGATTTCGTCCAGATCAAAGGACACCAGCAGCACTGCCCGGCCCTTGTCCCGTTCGGAGACAATGCGGCTGCGGATGTATTCGATTGCCCCTACGTCCAGGCCCCGGGTAGGCTGGGCGATGATGAGCAGCCGGGGGGAAAGCTCGATTTCCCGAGCGATTATCGCCTTTTGCTGGTTGCCCCCGGACATGCTGCCCGCCAGGGTCAGAGCGCCCTTACCCGCCCGGATATCGAAGTTCAAGATGAGCTGTCCGGCGTCGTGGTTTATTGCCTCGTTGTTGAGCACGAAACCCCGGTCAATGTACCGGGGGGTGTAGTAGTTCTTGAGCGCCAGATTTTCCCCCACGGTGAAGGGCGAAATCAGGCCGTGCTTCTGCCGGTCTTCCGGCACATACCCCATTCCGGCCTCAATGCGCTTCCGTATGGATTGCCGGGATATGTCAGCGCCGTCCATCCAAATGGAGCCGGACTCCAGGGGGGCCATGCCCGTGATTGCAGAAATCAGCTCCGACTGGCCGTTCCCATCCACTCCGGCAATGCCCATAATTTCCCCGGCGCGCACGTCCAGGGAAAGGTTTCGCACCGCAAGGAGACCCCGGCTGTTTTTTACCGAGATATTCCGCAGGGACAGCGTTACCTCGCCGGGTTTTGCCGGACCTTTGTCGATTTCCAGCTTCACCGCCCGGCCCACCATCATTTCCACCAGCTCGTTTTCGGTTACATCCGCCACATTCACCGTGCCGGCGACCTTGCCCCGGCGGAGCACCGTGCAGCGTTCCGCCACGGCTTTGATTTCTTTCAGTTTGTGGGTAATCAGGATGATGGTCTTGCCCTTGGCTTTGAGCTGCCGGATAATCTCCATGAGTTCATCGATTTCCTGGGGGGTGAGCACCGCGGTCGGCTCGTCAAAGATGATGATATCCGCGCTGCGGTAGAGAGTTTTGAGGATTTCCACCCGTTGCTGCATACCAACGGTGATATCTTCGATTTTGTCTTTGGGATTGACGCGGAGGCCGTATTGTTCCGAAAGGGCGGCTACACGCTTTTCCGCGGCAGCCAAGTCCAGGAGACCCAGCCGGTTGACCGGTTCCATCCCCAGGACGATATTCTCCGCCACGGTGTAGTTATGTATGAGCTTGAAGTGCTGGTGAATCATGCCTATCCCCAGGGAAGCGGCGTCGTTTGGGTCGCGAATCCGCGTTTCCCTGCCCCGGATTTTGATTGTTCCCTCGTCCGGGTCGTATGACCCGAACAGGATGGACATGAGGGTCGATTTTCCCGCCCCGTTTTCGCCAAGCAAGGCGAGAATCTCGTTTTCCCGAACCGCCAAATCCACCTGGTCGTTGGCCGCCACGCCGGGGAACCGCTTGGTTATGCCCCGCATCTCAATGGCAAGGTTTTCCATCATCCAGTTCTTTGGAGAAGGCTTTGTATTGTCAGTTGTCGTCGATAGCGCCCAGGCCGGCGGGAGCAAATCCCGCTTCCCGCGCGGCTTTATAGGTTCCGGTGACTGTGATTTTGCCGCTGATGATATCCTGTTTGACTGCGTTCACTTTTGTCCTGATGTCCGTTGAAAGTTCCGGGTTGGTGACCGCGTAGTCCACGCCGTCCACGGCCATGTCGCAGACTATCACTTCGCCCTGGAACGTGTTGTTTTCCACAGCCTTGAGGGCATACACCGACGCGGTTTCCACTTTCTTAATCATGGAGGTGAGCACCGCGGATTGAGAGGCCGCATAGATACCGTCGGCATACTGGTCGGAGTCGACTCCGATTGCCCAGACATTCTTGCCCTGGGCGCGGTATTCCTTGGCCTGGGCGATGGTCCCGTTGCCGGTCCCGCCCGCGGCGGAGTAAATCGCGTAGACCCCGGAGTCGTACCAGTTCTTTGCCTGGGTCTTTGCCAGTTCAGGCTTGCCCCAGTCGTTGGCGTAATAGTCCGCCACCTGGGCGTTTGGCAGCACGGACTTGAGGCCCTGGATGTAGCCGATTTCAAACTTGGTGATAGTGGCGCCGGGTACGCCGCCGATGAAGCCGAAGCGCGGTGATGCCACGTTGTCCTCAATGGCTTTGAGGGCCGCGGTGACGCCCACCAGATACGATCCCTGTTCCTCGGTGAAGATGAACTCCATGACGTTTGGCTGGCCGACCCAGTCAACGTCCACAATCATGTATTTCTGCTCGGGATAGAGCTGCGCCACTTCGCCGACGGCGTCGGCAAAGGTGAAGCCTGTTGCCACGATGAGGTCGTAGCCCTGGTCAGAGGACTGTTTCAGGGTGGGGATATAGGCGTCCTGGGTCTGGCAGGTGACCACGTCGTAGTACTTGCCCCGACCGGCCTGATTTTCCCAAGTGTCGCCATAGTAGGACAAGATGCCCCGCCAGGCCGCGGCGTTAAAGGATTTGTCGTCAATACCCGTGGCGTCAGTAATCAGCATGACCGACGGTTTGCCCGGCTGGTCAGAAGCCGGGGCCGCCGCTTCCTTTTTCTTACAGCCTACGAACAGGGTTCCCGCAGCGAGCAGCAGAACCGCCAATACCAATACTACTTTTTTCATTTTTTGCCTCCAAAAGCGTGTGTTGTTCCCTGTTTTGAGAACTACAGGCACTATAGCACGGGGAGGAAAAAATGGCAAGACAGAAGAGGCGCCGGAAGGAAAAAGCTGGCTCCAAGCGCGCCCCCTTGATACTTTTCCCCTTGTTTTACTATATTCACGGCATGTTTTTGTATAGTGCGAGTAGACAGTATGTATACCCCCCTCCGCATGGCGCAGGCGATACGCGGAAGACGCGGGCGGCAGCCGCAGCGGGAAGGCGGCCTGAAGATGCATAGGATCCGCACGGGAAACTACATATACCGCTGGGAAATTTCCTGAAACTTGTGCTGTATCTGAATAACCGCGTCGGTAAGCACCGGGTCAAACTGGGTTCCCCTGCCGTCGGTGATGAT
>JAITOJ010000125.1 GCA_031290005.1 Treponema sp.
GGCGCCGGCGGCGGCACCATCATCAATGCCCACGGCACGGGCAAAGAGGAGGACGCCAAGTTTTTCGGCGTTACCATCGTGCCGGAAAAGGAAATGCTCATGATTCTGGTAGACAAAGGCAAGGCCGCTCCGGTGGTGGAGGCCATCCGCGCCCTGCCCTGCCTTGCACAGCCCGGCAGCGGCATCGCTTTTTGTACGGAAGTGAGCGATTTTACCCTTCTGGGGCGGAAAAAGTAAGCGTTTTATCAATCGTAACTTATAAAACAGAAAAACAACTTGACTTATCAGGTATAACCGTGACAAGGAGGTTTTCCCCTGACCACCCGCGATTTTATCCTGGACGCCCTGCGCCGCTCCAATGGCGGGCCGGTTTCCGGCGAAAACTTGGCAAAACAGCGCGGCCTTTCCCGCGCCGCCATCTGGAAGTCCGTCAACGTCCTGCGGAAAAACGGCTATCCGGTCATTGGGGCGACCAAAACCGGCTATGCGCTTGACTCTGAGTGCGATATACTTTCCGGGGATGAACTATTTCAGGCCTATGCCGCTCTTTTACCTAATCACGAGGTGCGATCACCACTGCCGGATAATTACCGGGCGGTTACTGATGCCATAGCGGACATTGCGCAGGGCGCAGAGACCGCCACCGCAAAACATATTCGTCCTGACCTTGCGCAATATGGCGGAAATGGGGATGTTACCTTTATTTGGGGGGACGAAAAAAAAGGTCTGTATCATATCGGTTACCGGCGCGGCGCCGAGGCGGTACAGAATGTTATACGGGCAGTGCTGGATGGAGATGTAGCCCGAAGTTCTGATGTTAAAAGAACAGTGACCCTGGGTCTTAACGGCTACGAAGCGGTACTGTCTTTGGATATGGACGGAAACAAAAAAACATGGTTACTAACTGGGTGGGAAAAAGATGTGCCCGATGCGACCGGCGAGGTTAGTACTCAATCCGGAGCTACGCAAATCAGTCCTACGTTTAGTCGTACTGATTTGGGAGCGGGTACATATACTATTATGCCAGAAACAAAAAAAAAGTCAAGCCAGCAGGGCATAACGCGGGAAAAAATTCACGTCTTTGACAAAATCGACTCCACCAACACCTGCGCCAAAAAATGCGCCGTGGAAGCGGGGCCCCTTCGGGACGGGACGGGCAGCCTTACCGCGGCAGGGCGGCGACTGCATTGTTCGGTATACATCGCGGATACCCAGACCGCCGGACGGGGGCGCATGGGGCGGGCGTTCTATTCCCCCAAAGGAAGCGGGCTGTATCTTTCGCTGCTGTATTGCCCGGAAACGGGTGTGCAGAATCCCGCCCGGTTTACCGCCGCCGCGGCTGTTGCGGTGTGCGCGTCCCTGGAAGGATTGTACGGCGTGGAGTGCCGCATCAAATGGGTGAATGATATTTTTGTCAACGGCAAAAAGGTGTGCGGCATTTTGTCCGAGGGGGTCAGCAATTTTGAGACCGGGCAGGTGGAGTCCGTGGTGGTGGGCCTCGGGGTGAATATCCGGGAGGCGAAGGATGGGTTTCCGGGGGAAATCAGCAAAATCGCGGGGGGGGTACTGGGGAAGGGAGGAATGCGGAATGAAGAAGGAGGAATTGCCCCTCGTAACCGGCTGGCGGCGGAAATCGTGTTCAGGCTGCTGGAATTGTTTGAGGGCGCTGATACGCTGGCGATGATGGGAGAGTACCGGCGACGGTCTCTGACGCTGGGGTCTGAAATCATCGTGTATCCCGTGGCGGGGGATGAGGCGTCATCGTTCCGGGCCAGAGCGGTGGGCATCACCGACGAGGCGGAATTGGTGGTGGAGACCGATAGCGGTGAACAGCGGACATTAAAGGCGGGGGAAGTGAGCCACCGGGCACAATTTTCAAATACCCAGCCATAATGGATGGCAAAGGGCTTGACAATCAACAAATTGTAAAGTATATCACTAGGTATCTTAATTCTAAAAAGGAGCGATAACTATGAAAAAGTTGTGCCTTTTACTGATTGTCTTGACAAGTATTTCTCTGGCTTATAGCCAGGAAGTCACAGACAATGATGAACAGACTCCCGCATCTGCCGTGGAGTCTCAAGACGTGGCCGCGGAGAAAACCGCGGCGGAATCTGACGCCACCGTAATTGCGGACAAGCCGGAAGCGGCGGCGGACGGAGGTGCCTCTGAAGTCGCGGGTACGCCGGAGGATGTTGCCGGTGAACCGGAGGACGCGTCGGCGGATACGCCAGAGGACATCGCCGGTGAACCAGAGGAGGCGGAAATAATCGAAGTGAACGTTGAAGTCATCGGAGTTATGGACGCGCCCGGAGCAGAAGAACCGGTAGAAGTGGCGCCCGTTGATGTCGCGGAGGCGGACGACGAGGCAGTCCCGGCGGAGGATGTGGAAGCTCCAGCGACCGAAGTGGTGGCTGTTGTTCCCGCGTATATTCTGTTTCCCGCGTACCGGGCGGATTTTAAGGGGCTTGACACGGCGCTGGCACTGCAAAACGCAAAGGTTTTCACCAGCATAGCCCAACTGTTGCTGGACAATCCGAACGCCCGCCTGTTGCTGGACGGACAGGCGAATCCGGTGCTGGGCACCCCGCAGGAAGAAACCGATATTCTCAAGCCCCTGAGCGGCAACCGCGCGGAGGCAGCGGCTGATTTCCTGGTAAACAACTATGGAATCAAACGCGGTCGCCTTATCACCGCCGGTTCCGGCGGCAGTAATCTCTTGGCAAACGACGCTTCGGAACACTATCTGAACCGCCGGGTAGATTACTTTGTAATTGCCAAATAGGTACTATTGCGGTGCGAAAAAAAGGCGCGGGGGAAATCCCTGCGCCTTTTTGGTTAGCGTATCTGTTGCATTACTTATTTTGGAAGAAAAAATTGTTTGTTGACGCTACAAAAAAAAATCGCTATATTTAGAAAAAATCATCTTTTATTTTAAGGAGTTCCTCTATGGCAACTTATCAATTCCAAACCGAAGTTAATCAGCTTTTGAGCCTGATTATTCATTCACTGTATTCCAACAAAGATATTTTCCTGCGGGAAATTATCTCCAACGC
>JAITOJ010000014.1 GCA_031290005.1 Treponema sp.
GACCGGTTCATCCGCGCAAAGTTCGGCGGTTCAAAGATCGTGGACGTGGTGATGCAAGCGGACACCAGCGAAGCGCTGCTCCACCCCGGCGCGCTCGTCGCGATGGACGGGCTTAAAACATACCTCGTGGACACCATACCGGAAACCGGTACTGTGATGGGATTTACCGATCTGGTCAAACGTATCAATCAGGTGTTTAACGCGGGGGAAAGCCCAGCGGGACTGCGGGTAAGCGCGGTTGCGACCGCTGGTCTCCGGCGCAGTTCGCGGCGTTAAGCCAGCTTCCCGGCGCGAACATCAGCAAGAGCGACACCACAACGCTTGACTATGCCCAGGCGGGCTTGCGCTTCACCACAACGATTGGTTCCTCTGATATTGGCGTGCAGTATTACTACGGCGGTTTGCCGGAAACTGAGTGACCCGCCCGCCGGAAACCGTGTGACCCGCCCGTCCGATTCCGTGTACCCAATCCGCCCGGAACCGGTGTACGCTTTCCCCGCAATAGTAATACCAGTATCAGGCTGATACTAGTACCAGTATCAGGCTGATACTATTATTAGTATTAAGCTGATACTATTATTAGTATCAAGCTGATACTAGTACCAGTATTAGGCTGATACTAGTATTAGTATCAGGCTGATACTAGTATGCAATACCGCGGAAACACGCGCCGCGGTTACCGCCGGATTGGGAGGGCGCTATCCCGCGGGTGTATGGGGCAGTTCCCTGCGGTGGGGCTTCGCGATTCTTTATGGTTTCCGCCGGAAATCCAGGGGGCTTTGACCCGTGTACTTTTTAAATTTGCTGTAAAAGTAGTCAGTGTTGGCGTAACCCACTGCCCCGGATATTTCGTAGACTTTCATATTCGTGTTGATGAGCATATCCTTTGCCGCGTCAATCCGCAGAATGTCCAGGTAGGTGTGAAAGCTTTCTCCCGTGTGTTCCTTAAACCGTTTGCCCAGATACGCGCTGTTGTAGTTGAACAGCTTGCCCAGAGCCTCCAGTTTCAAGTCTTCTGTGTAATTGTGCAGCACATAGCTCACCACCCGCTGAAACAAGCTGTCCGCTGAAAGCAGGGTCAGATAGCCGCTCATGCACCGGCATTCTTCGGCCATATTGTCCGTGATATCCGCCAAATACCGTTTTCCCATGATTGCGTCCAGAATCTCCTTGCCGCTGCCCAGCATATCCCGGATCCCCGAATGTTTCCGCAGCAGGGTATTCCGGATTTCCAGTATGACTGTGATACATTCCTGGCGTATATCTTTGGCAGACTTGCCCGACTGAACGCAGCGCTCCTGAAAGACTTCAAAAAAGGCAGTAATCTTGTCGTTGTCAATAGCCTGAATATAGGCGCACAAGTCCTTGGCGGACGAATCAGGAAGAGGCAAAGCGGGATGCGATGCAGTTTTCGCAAGCATATCCGCGCTGATATATTTTTTGCTGCGGTAAAAGAATATCCGGGGGAGAAGCTCCAGGGCTTCCCGGACAGAACAGCGGATGCCTTCCCCATTGTTCTGGGCATAGCGGCCCCCCAGAGTGATTGCCGGAGGCGTTTTCCCGGCGCTGTCACCGCCTTTCAGGCGCATGTTGCGAAGGCTCAAGCGCACAGAGTGGTCGGGGAAGCGTTCCAAAAACCGCTTGACCGCCTCCTCCGGGACATCCTCAAAGATAACCAGAACCGAGTCCCGGTAAGGCGACACCGTGCAGGACAGGGGTGCAAAGAAATGGGCCGCTTCTTCCGCGAGCAAAGCGCTGTTCCCGGAGAGCGATGCGGCCTGCGCCCAATTCCCGGTGAACCAACCCGGCCCGGCGTCTTCTCCGGCAATAATCCGCAGCAAACGGGCTTGCCGGAGCCGCCGGAATTCCTCCTGCTCCGCTTCGATTTCTTTTGCCACAAACCGGATACGCTCAATCAGGGTTTCTTCTTCCACCGGCTTCAGGATATAGCCTTTTGCGCCCAGAAGGATGGCTTTTTGGGCGTACTCAAATTCCGCGTATCCCGAAAGGATAATAAATCTGGTGGCAAGCCCCTGAGCGGCGGTTTCCCGCATCACGTCGATGCCCGAAAATCCCGGCAGGCGGATGTCCAGCAATGTCAGGTCTGGACGCAGTTCCCGGATGGCCTTGACCGCTCCGGGGCCGTCCCCGGCTTCCCCGCAGATTTCATAGCCCCAGGCTCCCCAGTCGATGACTTGCCGCAGCCCTGAACGGATGATGGGTTCGTCGTCCACGATAAGCGCTTTATACATCCCGCGTCTCCGGAATGGTCAGAGTCACCCGGATTCCTGTCCCGTCCTTGCCCGGAGATATGTCCAGCCCGGATGCGGGGCCGTAAAAAAGCTGGAGCCGCTGACTTACGTTGGCAAGGCCTATCCGTTCAGCCTCGTTGGGTTCCGGTGAATTGAGGCGGCTCCGTATGAAGGCCAGCCGTTTTGCGTCCATGCCCGCGCCGTTATCCGCCACTTCCACCGTGAGCAGTCCGTTGCTGACTGTTCCCCGGATAGCGATATGGCCTCCCTGTGGCCTGTTTTCCAGGCCGTGGACAAAGGAATTTTCTGCCAAAGGCTGAACGAGCAGGGGCAAAATCTGACAGTGCGCGGCGTCTTCGTCCACCGCGATGTCAAAACTTATCCGGCCGCTGAAGCGGATTTTTTGTATGTTCAGGTAGTCCCGCACCAGAGCGATTTCTGTTTCCAGGGGCACGGTCTTTTCTCCGGCGTTCAGGCTTTGGCGCAGAATCCGGGAAAGCATTTTAACCGCCCCGGCGATGCTATCCTGGGACTGTGCCAGGGCCATCATGCGAATCGTTTCCAGGGTGTTGTATAGAAAGTGAGGATTTATCTGGTTGGAAAGAATTTTAAGCTGCATTTCCTTTTGCCGGGAAAAAAGCTGTTCCTGCTGGAGCTTCTGCCTGAACACCTCGTTTTGCAGGTTCCGGGTGTTATCCAGGACAAAGAAAATGCTGACCAGGGAGACCCCCAGCACCAGGGCGACAATCACCGCGCACCGCCGGACCATGGCATATACCGGGGCAAAGAGGGCTTTCTTGGGTATGGCGCAGGTTATCTCCACCGTGTTATTCAGGGTCTGCCGGGGCACAAACTGCCGGGTGAGCACATAATGAGCCCTGCCTGAATCTTTGTGAGACGAAAGGACTGTCTGGCCGTCCAGCAGGATTGAAGTGTCATAGGGATCGGACGCGTACAGGTGTTCCAGATTACCCATGCCCAGATTGATGACCAGCACTCCCAGGTGTTTGCCTGTGGCAACGTTTTTTATCTGCCTGATGAGAGAGATATGTTTCTGGCCGGTGACCGTATCCAGGTGTTGTGTCCAGAATATGCGTCCTCCCCAGTCTATGGCCTTGCGATACCAGGGGCTTTCCCGGATGGCGCGGTCAGCCACGATAATATAGGAGCTGTTCAGCAGGGTGGGATTTTCCAGGTACAGGCGGATTTCGGCGATTTCGCCGTAGGTGTGCAGGTAGTCGTCGAAGATAGGCGCGATTCCGGTGTAGGCAGTGTAGATGTCCAGGGCGGTTTGGTATTGTCCTGTTGCTGCCTGCTGAATCTGGGGGTTCATATAGACCCGGTTGGCAATGTCCGCCGCGTTACTGAACACAGCGTTCAATGAGAGGGCCATTCTATCCAGAGTTATCTGAGCCTGATGCAGCTCCCGATCCCGGATGACCTGAGCCAGGGTGCAGGAGAGATAGCCGCCCATCAAAAGGAGCGAGAGGAACAGGGACAGAAAACAGACCATGAGAACCCGGCGCATACCGCATAGTATAACATGAAAAAAAGGTATACACTATCTCTATGAACGGTTCATATCCTTTTCGCGACCCGGCGCTGCCCGCAGAAGACCGGATTGCCGATTTGATTTCCCGCCTGACCAGGGAAGAAAAAGCGGCCTTTATATCAACCAGCCAGGGAGCGGTTCCCCGGCTGGGTATTCCTGCCTATCATATCGGCGCGGAGGGCGCCCACGGTTTTGTCGACCGGGACGGACAGAGCACTGCCTTCCCCCAGACCATGGGCCTCTCGTCAAGCTGGGACAGAGGGCTGCTCAAAAAAATTGGCCGGGCGACCGGGATTGAGGCCCGCGCCTATTACAATACCCACGAAAAAACAGGCGGGCTGTCCCTCTGGTCGCCCACCATAGACATGGCCCGGGACCCCCGCTGGGGCCGCACCGAAGAAGCCTACGGCGAAGACCCCTTTCTGGCAGGGGAACTTTCTACAGCCTATATTCAAGGCGCTCAAGGAGATGACCCGTATCTCCGGGTGTCCTGCGCGCCGAAGCATTTTCTTGCCAACAATAACGAGCGCGGCCGGGGTGTGTGCTCCTGTTCTGTTCCAGAACGGGTTTTGCGCGAGTACTATCTTGAACCTTTCCGCCGGGCTTTTCTCCAGGGCGGGGCGTATTCCCTCATGACTGCCTATAACGAGGTGAACGGTATTCCTATGATGATTCATCCCCTGGTGCGGGATGTGGTCAAAAAGGAATGGGGCCTGGAGAAGCGCGGGCACATTGTGACTGACGGCGGGGATTTTCTCCAGACCGTGGATTCTCACCATTATTTTGAAACCCACGCCGAAACCATTGCCGCGGCCTTCAAAAACGGCTCAGACTGCATGACCGATTCCCCGGAATCAGTGATTCCCGCGGTACTGGAGGCTCTGGACAAAAATCTGATTACCGGAGAAGAGCTGGACGGGCATGTGGCCAACATTCTCCGGGTTCGTTTCCGGTACGGCCAATTTGATCCCGAAGGGCGCTGTCCCTATGACCGTATCAGCGCAAAGGACATGATGACCGAAGAACATTGCGCTCTTGCCCGTGAAGCAATGCAAAAGTCAGTGACGCTTCTCAAAAATGAAGGTAATCTGCTTCCCCTTTCCGCAGACGCTCCTGCAAAGGGCAAAAGTTTCCGAGTCGCGGTGGCCGGCCCTCTGGCAAATGTGGTCTATCAGGACTGGTATACCGGAAATCCGCCCTATTACCGCACCCCCTTGGATGGGCTTCGAGAGGCATTTGGTAAAGACGCGGTGACTTTTGCGGACTATCGGGATGTGGTGTCCTTTGCCTCGGCGGACGGCAGACCCCTGATTCTCGCGGGAGAGAAGAGTGTGCTTTCCCTGGGCAAGGCCGGAGACAAACCTGCCCGGTTCTTTCTGGAAGACTGGGGCTGGGGGGCCTGTACTCTTACCAGCCTGGACACCGGACTTCTGCTGGAAACCCCGCTGGTCAAAAACGCTGAAGGCGCGGCAGCGGTCAATCAGGAAAATCCGGTCACTTGTTCCGCAAAATCCACCCTCGCCTGGTTCGGAACTGTCCTGTTCAATCTGATTCCCCAGAAAAACGGGTTTTTCCTCTGGCAATCCTGGGATGACCAGCCTCTTGCCGCTCCGCAAGAGAAACAGGGGGAAACAAGCATCCGGGTTTCCGCGAATCAGGCGGCAGGGACAGAGCAATTGTTCAAAATGACTGTGGAACGCCGGGGTTTTGACGCGGTTCGTGAAGATGCGGACAATGCCGAAACCGTTATCCTGTGCTGCGGGAACAATCCCATGATTAACGGTCGCGAAACAGTTGACCGGCCCAGCCTTGACTTGCCGCCCCGGCAGGAGGAGCTTATCCGGCTTGTTGCGTCCCGCAATCCCCGCACCGTTCTTGCGCTTATCGCAAGCTATCCCTACACCTGCGGGGAAAGTATCAGCCGGGTTCCGGCGGCCTTGTACGCCGCCCACGGAATGCAGGGCCTGGGGCGTGGTTTGGCTGACATCATCACCGGGAAGGCAAGCCCTGCCGGACGGCTTACTATGACCTGGTATCAGGACGAAAAGCAGCTTCCCCCGATGATGGAATACGATATTATTTCCGCCGGTTCGACCTACCAGTATTTTACCGGCCCGGTATTGTATCCCTTCGGCTATGGTCTTTCCTACAGTTCTTTTACCTATTCAGATTTGCGGCTCGACCGTTCTATTGCCAGGGCCGATGAGACGGTAACCGTTTCTTTTACGGTAAAAAATACCGGCTCTGTCCCGGCGGAAGAAGTCCCCCAGTTGTATGTGTCGATAACGCCGTCGCGGGTGCGCCGCCCGGTCAAAACCCTCAAAGGCTTTGACCGGATTTTCCTTGCTCCGGGCGGACAAACGCGGGTCTCTTTTGAGCTTCCGGCGCAAGAGCTGGCTTATTGGGACGCCGCATCCCGCGGTTTCCGGGTGGAAAGCGGACAGTGCGCGGTTTCCATTGGCGCGTCTTCGGCGGATATCCGGCTTACGGGCGGATTTGCGGTGGCCGGGGAAGCTGCGCTGCCACGGTCAACCGCTGAGGTGTATGCGGAAACTTTTGACGCTTACCAAAATTGTTTTCTCCACGAAAAACGGGGGAGCGATATTCCGGCGGTGTTCACGTCCGGGAGCCTGTCTTGGCTCTGCTATGCCTCATGCGGCTTCGGCGGTGGGGCGCGGGCCTTTTCCGCCCTGGTTACCGGCGAGCCGGGAAGCCGCCTGGAAATCCGGCTGGACGCTCCGGACGGCCCCTGTGCCGCAGTCATCCCGGTTCCCCGCACCGACCCGGCGACGTCTTTTCCGGCCCGGCCAAATGCCCCGCGTCCGGTCCCGTCCTGGGCTTTTGTGTCCGCTCCGGTGGAGGCAGTCAGCGGGATTCGGGACGTCTATCTGATGATGTACGGGAAAATGGGTGTCTGGCAATTTTCGTTTGAGTAAGGCGCGCTGCCGTGTAATTTATTTTGTGTGAAAACATAAAATTAAGCGTCAAATCTGTGCCTTGGTTGGTTATCCCGTCTTCTTCAAAATAAAATTGCCACTTAAAACCTTTGAATATAAAAATAACTCCGGCCATTATATTGGTTTGTGGCATAGAATATACTTTGTGTTCAGTATCAAATACGTTGTTCCAGGTCCAGCCGATGTCATTGGAAATCGGACTGGTCTTTATATTCATCTGAACATTGATGGAAAAGATTTTCCATGGATTGATTTCCAGTCCAGCCAATCCGTTGAACATTGGATAGTATTTCAAACTGAGGGGCAGAACTCCGCCGGCCTGGGCATAAACAGTAAGAAACCACACTGGTCTCATGTCTGAGATAATTCCGAAAGCGATGTCCGGGTAGTTGGAACCGCTGAGCGTTTCCAGTCTGCCTGATGGTATCTTCATTGCTCCCAGACTCGCAAGAGAAACGTGTTTGTTTTCAAAGAATGTCCATTTTCCCCATACATCGATATCTCCAAAAGCCGTTGAAGGCCCGTCAAGAAAAAGCGGGGCGCCATTGTCGTTTGGAATGTTAATATATATCTGATTTTGCAGAAAAAATTTCCGGTTTCCGCTGGCAAACCTGAATGTTTTATGAAACTTTTCAATAAATGCGTCTAAAAATCCCCCATAATAGGAGAATATCCGCATATCCATGCCGATTTGCAGTTCCTCAAGAATATTAAACGCAAATCCCGCTTCGTTGATACAGCTTTCATAATCCCTGACCACATTTTCTGTATCATAATATCTTGTTACATCGCTATGAGAATAAGGATACGGGTTGTTCCATACATAAGAAGCGTCTTGAACATAATAAGTTGACAAGTGGTACTGAAAATCGAATTTTTCACCAGACTTGGCTGAAAGTGCGGGAAAGTTGTAGTGAATCAAATAGGGTATGAACATATTTTTGCCCAAAAGCGGCCCTTTTGAATAATCCGGTTTTTCACCCCATATTTCAGTACAAAAGATATTTTGAGTACATAAGAAAATAAGTACTAAAACAACTGGCTTGATTACCTTACACACCACCTCCTCACGATAGAACCATGAACCGTTCACTGTCGGCGATGAATGTTTTATCCCCCGCGCCTGCTTCAAATGTAACCGCATTCTTGATAACGGTATTTCAAGGCTATTTCCCACAAAGATACGGCGCTTACCAATATGTCGTTATTTGTATCTTTTAGCTCCTTGACCGCTTTTTGAGATAATTCTCTGCTTTTGCCGATTGCCCACAATACTGTATGAGTTTTAACTTCTCCAACCGCCATTGCTTTCATAGTTCATACGATACTATTCTTTTGACAACTTGTCAAGATTTTTAGCGGCGGCCTTATCCTCAAATCAACAGGCTTGCGGGAGCCGATTTCAAAATCGTAAATACTTGTCGTATTCATTCCGCTGACACGTATCGCGTATAAGCGCAAGGCGTAAAGCCGCTCCTGTAAACCTTACGGCCGTTCCCGCAGTGTTTCCAGCCGTGGCCGCAAAGTCTAAAGCCACGGCCGCAAAGTCTAAAGCCACGGCTGTAATGTCTAAAGCCACGGCTGCAATACCTAAAGCCACGGCTGTAATGTCTAAAGCCACGGCTGTAATGCCTAAAGCCACGGCGGCAATGCTTAAAGCCACGGCTGTAACACTTACAGCCACGGCTGTAAGGTCTTGTAGAATATCCGCAAACAGGGCGCGAAGATCGTCTACGCGGTGCTGGACGCGTCCCCGGCCACGGTGGAAGAGCTGACCCGCTCCGCCTTTGACCCCCGCAGCCCCTTCACCCTGACTTTTCAGGAGAACCAGCGGGGCAAGGCCCTGTACTTCGCCCTGCACTGGGAAAACGCCAAAGGCCAGGCGGGGCCCTGGAGCGTCATTCAGAAAGCGATTGTGCCGTGAGCGAGGAATAGACAAATAGAGGGATAGAGTGGAGAGTGTTGTTGTTTATGAGCACAGTGGCGGCTTGCAGGTCGGCTTCGCGGGTGAGCCAGTTAAGGGCGGGTATATTAGACGGTCTCCTGAAATTTGACATTTACAAAACTATATTCTTTGAACTTCACCAGAAATATTTTGTTGAAATCAACACTACCGGATAATCTATACACTCCCCGCCTCAAATTCGTCCGCCCATTCCCGCAATTTTTGTTGCAGCAAATCTTTGTCCGGCAGATAGAGATTATATTCCGAAGCATAGATATTCGCGTTTTCCGGCAGGGTCATTTGAACAACGCTGTCATTCTTTTCTTTGCACAGCAAAATACCGATGGTAGGCTTTTCAAAATCCTGTTTGACATTCCGGTCATAATAATTCACATACATCTGCATTTGCCCGATGTCCTGATGCTTCAAATCGTCGGTTTTAATATCGATTAAAACATAGCATTGCAAAAGCCGGTTATAAAACACCAAATCCACAAAAAAGTGCTGTTCATCATAGGTAAAGCGTTTTTGCCGCGCTTCAAACAAAAATCCCTTACCCAATTCCAGCAAAAAACTTTGCAGCTTTGAAATAATCGCTGTTTCCAGGTCTGATTCCGTGTAAGCCGACTTTTCATCCACACCTAAAAATTCCAAAATCAACGGATTTTTCAGCAAATCCCTGGGATTTCTGATAACCTGTCCCTCATTTGCCAGCCGCATGACCTCGGTTTTATCCCGGCTCAACGCCAGGCGCTCGTATAAACTGCTCTGATACTGCCTTCTAAGCTGCTCCACCGACCATTGCTGGTCTGCCGCCTCAATTTCATAAAAGCTGCGGGCATTGACGTTCTCGATCCGCATCAAAACCTGGTAATGCGACCAGCTTAGTTTGAATTTGGCAGATGCCATCTGCCCTTTTTGAGAAGCATCCCCCAAAGATTCAGCAGATGCCGTCTGCTGAATTGGGAAAACCTCGCCCAAAGATTTAGCAGACGCCGTCTGCTGAATTGACGGCGCATAGCTCAGATAAAACTTCCGAAAATTCCGTAAGTTTGTCGGCGAAAAACCTTTGCCGAATTTTCCTTGACGCAGAACGTCTTCAAGCGTTTTAACCACAGTTCCCATAATAAGCCTCCTACCGCCCATGACAATTCTTGTACTTTTTCCCTGACCCGCACGAACATAGCCCAT
>JAITOJ010000024.1 GCA_031290005.1 Treponema sp.
GAGTGTCATCTCCACATTGCATAACTCGCCGTTGTTCATGGTGCAGTTAATATCAAAGCGAATCTGCCTGTCCCGCAGGCTTTCAACCGGCGGTTCATTGGCGGTGATGTTGGTTACGGTAAGCTCCCTGTCTATGATGGCGGAAAGCAGCTTTGACAGGGCGCCCCGGGATTCGGGGATGGGCCGGGTGAAAACTGATTTAAAGACGTTATCCCAGCATATATCTATGAGGTCTTCGGTAACGTCAAACTGTACTTCGTTCATAGGCTAAGTATACTGAAAAACGGTATGTAAGGCAAGATTCTCAAGACACACATGATTTGGCGCTTGACACCAAATTGATTAAACGCAGGCCGCTTGGTTCACCACCGGGCTTTTTTGCGTTTGATGGGCGTTTGCTTATGCCTGAGAACGTGTTGGGGACAGAGCTTTGCGGGGAAGAGGCTCACACAGAGGCGCGGAAGGACGAAGTAGGGGGCAAAATAAAAAAGGCGGAACCTCAGTTCCGCCTTTTTTATACCCTTATACTGCTTGTTTCTCCCACTTTGCCATATCCAATTCTTTCATGCTCTTGGCCACCACAGTGGTGCAGGACAAGTCGCCCAGCACGTTCAGCGCGGTGCGGCCCATGTCAAGCAGGGCATCGATGCCCAGAATCATGGCATACGCTCCGGCCACCGCCGTGCCCGCCACCACCGGCAGACCAACGGAGTCCAGCACCAGAAGCAGCATAATCGCTCCCGCTCCGGGAACCCCCGCAGTGCCTATGGAAGCCAGGGTTGCGGTGATAATGATAATCCCCATCTGGCTCAGACTGAACCCATGGCCCCACACCGACAGGGCAATGAAGGTGGCGCATACTCCCTGATAAATCGCCGTGCCGTCCATGTTAATGGTTGCCCCCAAGGGAAGCGAGAAGGAGTACACGTCCTTGTGCACCCCCAGGTTATCCGCCGCTTCCATGGTCACCGGCAGGGTACCGTTGGAACTGCGGGTCACAAAGGCGGTGATGAAGGGATCTTTGGCGTCCTTGAAGAACCGCTTGATGCTCAGTTTGCCCGCGAACTTGACCATGCCGCAATAGACCACAATGATGTGGATGGCATAGCCGATGAAACACGCTGCGGTAACAATCCCCAGGGAACCGATAACCTTGGGGCCGTTGGTGGCAAACACCACCGACACCAGGGCCAGCACGCCAAAAGGCGCGTACTGCATAATCCCCTTGATAATCAGCATAATCACTTCCGCCAGGCCGTCAAAGAAAGTGTAAATCACGTCCCCGGCTTTCTTGAGCCGCTCATCTTTGGCAACCCGGAGATACGACAGCCCCAGGCCGAACACCAGGGCAAAGAAAATAACCGCCAAAATCGTTTCGTTCACAATCACCGAGGCCACGCTGGTGGGCACGATATTGAGCAGGGTCTGCGCCAGGGTCGGGGCTTTAGCCTCCCGTCCGGCGGCTTCCGCCAGGCTTGCCAGTTCCGCTGAGGGGTGAAAAATCGCTCCCATCACCAGGCCGATAACCACCGCCACCGCTGAGGTCAGCAGATAAAAGATGATGACCCGGATGCCCACTTTGCCCAGGTTGGCGGGGCTCACCGAGGAGGCTCCCACAATCAGGGTTGACAGGATGATGGGCATCATAATCATTTTGAGCAGCCGCACAAAGAGGTCGCCGAAGGGCTGAACCCACAGGATTTTCTCTTTGAAGACGAGGCCCAGGACAACTCCCAGGACCAGACCGATGAGGATGCGATACAGCAGGTTGAATTCAAAATACCAACTGTACCACTTCTTTTGTGTGTTTTTTCCAGACATACACAACTCCTTTTTGTAAATAAAATGACGATGCGGACAGCAACTGTGTTCTTACATCGCCTGATACTGTTATATCCTATATTTATATATTTGTCAACATATATTTTATGCAGATTCAGGTTAATTCAACAAACTGCACACCCTCGGCCTGTTTTATGAGTTCAAGGATTTCCGAGTGAGTCCGGGGCTCTTCACTTTTGAGAATCAGAGTGGCGGAGATTGCCTTGTCTTTGAGCAATTTGTTTTTGGTAATATGGATGTCGGAGATTGACAAGTTATGCTCCCGTGTATAATACAAGAAATCGCTGAAAGGGCGTTTTTTATCAAACTCAAGATACACCGTGGTAATCGGCGAGTGGTCCTGGAAGTGGATATCGAAACGCTGCATAATGGTCATAATCAGGTAGATGCCAACCCCGGCCACCAGCGCGCCGGAATAAAAGCCGATGCCGATGGCCAGCCCGCTGCATGCCGCGGCCCACAGTCCAGCGGCAGTGGTAATGCCCTTCACCTGATTGTGCCCGGTAAGAATGATGGAACCCGCGCCCAGGAAGCCGATGCCGCTGATAACCTGCGCCCCCAGCCGGACAGGATCGGAAACGCCGTAGGTCTGGTAGACAAACTGATTAGTCATCATCACAATGGTTGCGCCAAAGCACACCAGCATATAGGTGCGGAAACCCGCGGGTCGGTTTTTCTTGCCCCGTTCGTGCCCCAAAAGCCCGCCGATAATCATGGATAAAATCGCCCGGACAATCAGGGATATCCAGTTGAGTTCGTGCAGGGTCTTGATAATTGTATCATAATATTCCATAATCATGCCATGAATCATAACACGGATTGTATTTTTTGTAAAATCCTCGCAGGTGAAATTCCCTCGTATAAAATTTATGAAAATGACCATGTGTACGCTTTTCTGGATGTGGCGGAAGACGCTGACGGGCACACCCTGGTCATTCCCAAAAAACACTGCCGGAACGTGCTTGACGCTGAACCGGAAGAGCTGAGCAAGACGCTGGCAGGGGTGCAGGCAGTGGCGCGCCACTACGTGAAGGACTGCGGCTACGACGGCGCAAGCGTGGTGACTTTTGCGGAACCCTGTGCGGGACAATCGGTGTTCCACTGGCATTTTCATGTGTATCCCCGGAAAAATGGCGACGGGCTTTTTGTGTTCCCCAAATTCAAAAAATGCACCCGTTCTCTATCAGCAATCCAAAAACTGCTGCAATTTTCCTGATTTATGCGTTTTCCTGGCAGACTCATTGTTGTTTTACTCTGGGCTGGACTTGCTTTCTCAGCCTGCCGATCCAGTCCGTCCCATACGCCGGATGAAACCGGGAAACTTGAGAGTATCTTGGGCGCTGAGGAGGAATCAACGGCTTCTGGTGACGAGCAAACATCACCGCAAGAACTGGCGCTTCCCGAACCACCGCCGGACTTGCCGGTATCAGAGTTCCGGGAAATCTGGGGCTATGTGTTAAGTGGTCAGGAGTCGTCGTTGGGACTGAATTATCCCCTTTCGGATGTCGGCTATTTCAGCGCGGAAATCAACAGCTACGGCCAGCTTGTCAATGTGCCCAATGTCAAACGGCTTGCCCGTTTTCAGGGACGGCTGCACCTGGTGGCAGTCTGCGAAAGCGGCGCCCTCACCCATTTTGTGCTTGCCCCTGGCGAGGTGCGGCAGCAGTTGATTGCGGATTTGCTCAGCGCCGCTCGTAATTTTGCGGGTTTGCAAATCGACTTCGAACTGGTGCCTGCCAGGGATGGAGAACTTTTCCGTTCGTTCCTCGGGGAACTCCGGGCGGGCCTGGGGAACAAACTATTCACTGTCGCCCTTCCGGCGCGCGTAAAAACCCTCAATAACGATGTGTATGACTATGCCAAAATCGCGCCGCTGGCGGACCGGGTGTTTGTGATGGCTTACGATGAACACTGGGCAACCAGCAAGCCTGGCTCTATCGCGTCTCTGGACTGGTGCCGGCAGGTGGCCGCATATTCACTCAAAACCATCGGGGCGGACAAGCTTGTTATGGGGCTGCCTTTTTACGGGCGCACCTGGGGAAGCGTGAATACCTTCCGGGCTTTCTTTTTCTCTGGTATCGAGCGGATAAAAAAAGAACACGATATTACTGACGTCCGCCGGGAAAACGGCATCCCCACTTTTAGCTATGAAGTCCCGGTAACCGTTACGGTATATTACGAGGATGAGTATTCCCTTTCGAGGCGGCTGGAATTGTACCGCAATATGGGGGTTATATCCGTGGGGTTTTGGCGTATTGGTCAGGAAACCCCGGTCATTTGGCAGCTTCTCAAGATTTCAAAGGAATAACGTGCGCGGGACAATATATTTCAACGATTACATGAACAGCCAACCACGTTCTGCACTATATTTAGCGGCTTTTTCGTTGAAATACAGAATTCGCTCAGAGGATGTCATTTTATTCAATTTTTTTGACACTTTCCGCTTCCATGCACGAACTTCTGCGGCAGCTTTTCTTTCGGCATTCTGAATTTCTTCTTTTTCATTAGATGTCATAAGCGATTACCTCCATTGTTGAACTTAAACCTATACTTCGATATCCTTCGCGAAAATTGATAAACCCGGTTCCAATCATTGTTTTTTGCTTTACAATATGTCCCATATTGCAACTTACCACAAAATCAAGGTGATTCACCGTTGCTGTTGCAATATGCAACGCATCGGTCATACTATTCACCGGAATGATATTTTTTTCAACATACAAATTAGCTAAACGCTCTATTTCGGCATTAGTCGTCAAAATTTTATTTTTGACGTATTTCTCAAAAAGCCCTATCATCTGAGTATATTTTTGAGGAGGCGCTTCTTCCAATTCTTCAATGACTGCCAGCGAAGAATAAACTTCATATCTGCCTGCTTCGACAGCATCAAAGAACTTAATTGTGTCCCTCCGTTTAGTCCCCTGTTTACCATCAAAGTAAAAGTTAAAAACAGAAGCATCTAAAAATACCTTTAATATATAACTCATAAGCGCATTCCAATATTCGGCCTTAAACCAATCATTTAAAAACAATCTTAAGAGAATCTATAAGAAAAAGCACTGATGTGTCAAGCGCGATTTTCAAGGCTTCTACCACAATGTCTTTTTCATAATGCTCCTTTCTTTCTTCATTCACCATCGCCGATTAAGGTTCCCCCTCTACCCTGGCCGTGGCCCTTTCGCCTCGAGGACTTCCTTTTTTACAAGATACTGACTATACTGCGCCACATGAAAAAATCTGTCCTGACTCTTCTGTCACTTTGCTGTCTCGCGGCGGTCCTGCCCGCCCAAAACAGCAGGGATTTTAACGATTATTCTCTCAAGGCCTTGCAGACCTATCCCTATACGGCCAGCCCGCTGGTCATAACCGCCCTGGCCTTTGAAAACGACGAGCAGTATGCCTATACTTTTTCCTATACCACCATGGGCCTTACCGTAACCGGGCGGTTTAATCTGCCCAAAATTCCCCGTCAAAACATTAAAGGGGTGATTCTTATGCTCCGGGGCCACCAGAACGAAGCGGGATATTACACCGG
>JAITOJ010000109.1 GCA_031290005.1 Treponema sp.
GAAACCGATTCCGGGATTTTGGTGAACCGGGGGAATACCTGATAATCCTTGTTAAAGGTAATATAAATGGTGTCCGCCGTGGTTTCTATATCTCCTTCCCAGCCATCAAATTGATACCCCGCAGCCGGTACGGCCTTGATCGCGCATTTTTCACCGGCCAGAAAGGTGGTTTTGTTTCCGGTGGAACTGGTGATACTTCCTCCCAGAGGGCTCCAGTCCGTTAGCAAGGTATAGGTGACTTGTTCCTCAAACTGCGGGATAATCCAGACATTAGCGGTAATCGTGAGCAGGAGCGGATTGGCGGCGCTGCTTATAGTACCAGTCCAGCCTTTGAACATATATCCGGCATTTGGCGCAGCGGTCAGTTTTACTTGTTCATTGGGAGCATAGGTATTTTTCTGCGGGTCTACTGAAATAGTGCCGCCAAGCGCGGTATCTACTTTGACGGTATATGCCGGGGCTTCTGCCAGTTTTTCAAACTGTGGGATAATCCAGGTATTGGCGGTGACCGTGAGCAGGAGCGGATTGGCTGCGCTGCTTACAGTGCCTGTCCAGCCTTTAAACACATATCCGGCATTTGGCGCAGCGGTCAGCTTCACCTGTTCATTGGGTATATAGTCAGCTTTCTGTGGCTCTACAGAAACAGTGCCTCCCTCGGCGGTGTCCACCTTTACCGTGTATACAACCGGATCGGCCAGTTTTTCAAACTGAGGAATGAGCCAGGAATGAGTGGTTGCGGTGAGCAGAAGCGGATTTGCGGTACCGGTGACTGTTCCAGTCCAGCCGGTAAAGATATATCCTGCCGCCGGGGTTGCGGATATTTTAACCTGTTCATTCGGTTCATAAGCCGTTTTTTCCGGGTCAACGCTTACCGTGCCGCCTGAAACAGTATCCACCCGTATTCTATACGCAGGGATTTCAGCTTCTTTCCAGAATTCAGGAATAATCCAGTGGTTGGCATGTGCTATCAGGAGCAGCGGATTTTCATTGCTGCGTATGGTGCCCGTCCAGCCAGTAAAGACATAGCCGGGATCGGGCAGAGCGGCTAGTTTAATCTGTTCTTCCGGGGCATACGTCGTTTTTTTCGGGTCAATCGTTACTGTCCCGCCGGCCGCTTCATCCACCCGTATCTGATAGGCAGGAGGAACAGCTTTTTTTTCAAACTGTGGAATAATCCAGATATCATCAGTAACGGTAAGCAGCAGCGGATTTTCGGCGCTGTCCACTGTTCCGCTCCAGCCTTTGAACTCATAGCCGCTTTCGGCGGCGGCTGTTAATTTAACGCGTTCTTTGGGTTTATACGTTGGTTTTTGCGGGGTAATGGCAACCGCTCCGCCGGTGGCCGTGTCTATTTTTACCGTAAATTCCGGCGGCGCGGGTTCCTGAAAAGCAACGGTATTATTGTCAACAAATAAATCCGCACAGCCTGACAGCAGAACCGCAAAAGCGATTGCCAATACCCCTTTTTTCATATATCACCTCCTTTTACTGGTTTTTTCCACATACGGCTCAGAAGAGTTTGCCGCTCCGGGAGACGCGCTGCTGGTTTTGGTAACCATCCACGCCCCTTTGCCGTTTGTCGCCGCCGATACGCCGCTTTGGGCAGAAATTGTTTTGATATTCTGCCTGCTCAGAGTTTGAGTAGAAGTCATGTGTTCAGAACTGGCGGCGCAATCCGGTGTGAACCCGTCGGGCCACAATCCCGCTTCAAAGGCTTCTTTTGCAATGTCCGCCATTGCCTTTTTCTGCCATTCATTTTTTGCCATTCTGGCCGCATCGGCATACAGCAGGGCGTCGAGCAGATTGCCGCCTTCCCGGTCACGCAGCAGGAGTATGTCTGACGGCCCCAGGCGCGATTCTGCGTCCGGGTTATCCATCCACAAGTCCCGTGCGTCGGTGGATTCGAAGCTGGCGGACGCATGCAGGTTAGTCCCTGTTTCGTCAATGGCTTTTGCGGCGTCACTGCCCACTTTTCGGCAATGGACGACAATGTACTCACCGGCTTTTACCTCCACATCGGGGAATACATACAGCTTTTCCGCTCCGTCATAGGCGCTCATCAGGGTCATGCCCGCAAGATTTCCAGCGGTAATTGCATAGACCTCGATGAATTCGGATTTCGGCTTGTCGCCGCTTGTGTACCCATCCCGCACTTCCGACAGCGCCAACCCGGGAACGCCCGCGTTGTAGCCGTTGAAGGGGACGCTGAAATCCAGGGAATTCCCCGCCAGGTCAACCGCCGTCCCGGAGACGCGGTATTGCTTGCCGGTTTTGGTCGGTTCGCTTAACGCAAGATTCACAACCGACTGGTCTTCGGTTGGCTTGCGTTCCGCCTCAGCAGCCTCCTCGGTGTCTTCCTGGGTCACGATAGCATCTTCGACGGTGACCGCTTTGGAAAAGCGCAGGAGCAGTTCATTGGGGCTTTGGGGTGAACACTCCCGCAGTTCCGGTGCGGTAAAATCACCATCCAGGGTTTTGGTTCCCTCGGCGGTGGTGCCGCACGCCATGGATGAAAACGACAGATACAGCGCGGTAATGATTCCCAGCGCTACTGCCGTTTCTCGAAGTAAACACATGAATTTTTTTCCGTGTTTCATATAGTACCTCCGTACTATATATATTGATTTTTTTTTGCGTTTTAGGACATTTTGGGAGGCAAATTCGAGTTTTTTTTGAAAATTTTTTTAATTTTTTTTTGAAACATTGCTGTTTATACCAAAATGCGCTAGAATCAGGATAGGAGTAACCAATGAAAACCATTTTTAGCCTGTTATCCTCCGTTATAGCTATTTACACTATCCTCTGTTTTCTCCGGGTGATGCTCACCTGGTTTCCCCGGACAACCTATAGTTCCTTTTCCCGGTTTCTTGCTTCGGTGTGCGACCCTTACCTGAACCTGTTCCGCAGATTGACCTTTTTGCGGATTAATTACGTTGATTTTTCTCCCGCCGCGGCAATCATGGTATTGATAGGGATTTCATCTTTTATCAGCGGTGTCGCTGTGGGACAGCGGATTACTATTGGTCTGATTCTTGCCCAACTGGTGGCTATGTGCGGCACGATTGTGACCTCAATCCTGGGCTTTCTTATCCTGTTGGTGATTATCCGGCTCATCGTCCAGATTTTCGCGCCGGACAGCGGCTTTCAGCTTTGGTATTCCCTTGACCAGTTGCTGCATCCCCTGTTTGACCGCGCCACAAGCTTGTACGCCGGACAGGGCGGCAGACCAAACTGGACGGCGAACCTTGCTATCGGACTTGCGGGGCTGCTGGTAATCAACTGGGCCTGCAAATTGGTACTCGGTATTTTGACCAGGCTTTTGGGAAGTCTTCCAATTTAAGTTACCCTTTGTGGTGTTTTTCGTCTATTTAGTAAAAAACCGAAAAAAAACGTAAAAAAAGTGAGAAAACGCTTGACAATTTTTTTGAACTTTGTTATTTTCATAATCGCAGAGAGTAAAACGGCAGAGGCGCCTTTCTCTCCTCCTTTAGCGTCCTCTGCCGTCTTTCTCAATGCTGAGTTTTTATAACCCAAACGGCAGGAACGCCTTTCTCTCCTCCTTTAGCGTTCTTGCCGCTATTTTTTTAAACACCTCACTATTATTGACATCCCCCACAGAATACACCGGCACACACCCCGCTGAATAATGCTGTTTCCAAATACCGTCTGTGCGTGGGTAATAAAAAAGTCCTTTGCCGCTTTGCCGCTCAGCTGCTTTTTCCGGCGAAGTGTCCAGAGTGCCGCCGCGCCCGAGGAAAGGGAAAACAACAGCAGGCCGAGCAGGACACACACCGGAATAAAAAAAATGAAAAGGATGGTCATAGTTGAGTTGCTCTTTTTTACGTTCTTTTATATCATGATATACTAGGAGTGTAAACATGAAAGTTTTACTGATAAATGGCAGCCCTCACGAAAATGGATGCACCTATACCGCTCTGTACGAGGTCGCGAAACCCTTGCAGAATTTGGGGGTTCTGGTGGAATTTTTCTATATAGGGACAGCCCCGGTATACGGGTGTGCCGCTTGCGGTTCCTGCAATAAAAAACGCGGAGCCTGCGCCTATACCGAAGATAGGTGCAATGCGCTCATCCAGGCGGCGGAAGGCGCTGACGGGATTGTTATCGGTTCCCCGGTGTATTACAGCGGCCCCAACGGAGCCTTGTGCGCCCTGCTTGACCGGGCCTTTTTTGCGGGCCGGGAGGCGTTTCACCAGAAACCAGGGGCGGTGGTTTTGAGCTGCCGCCGGAGCGGCGGAACTGCCGCGTTTGACCGGCTGAACAAATATCTTACCATCAACCAAATGCCTGTGGTTTCATCTCAGTATTGGAATGTCGTGCATGGTACTACCTCTTCTGAGGTGCGGCAGGATTTGGAAGGAATGCAGATAATGCGTGTCCTGGGAAAAAACATGGCTTGGCTTCTGAATTCCCTGAAGCTTTCCCGTTCCCCGGCTCACGAACCACGGGTTGGAACTAATTTTATACGATAAATACAATAACGCACAATAAGGAGTAAAAAAATGGCTTCACCAAAGGAAATACGAAACGCGAAACTGGGCGTCAGGGTGGCGAAGGCTCTTGAGGCGCGGCATTTTGAAGCGTGGTACGTGGATTCCGCCGCAGAGGCAGTGGGAAAAGCTCTCAGCCTGATCCCCCAGACTCATACGGTTTCCTGGGGCGGCTCCATGACGGTGGATGATTTGGGGATTAAACAGCGTCTGGAGGAGCGAGGAAACAAAATCATCGACCGGGACAAGGCGACTTCCAAAGAAGAGCGCATGGAACTGATGCGTCAGGCTCTGCTCTGCGATACGTTTCTGGCAAGCTCCAATGCCATAAGCGAAGATGGGCAATTGGTGAATGTGGACGGGTTTGGAAACCGGGTTGCGGCCATGATATTTGGGCCCTGCCAGGTCATTGTCCTGGCGGGAATGAACAAGGTAGTCAAAACCCTGGATGACGCCACGCAGCGGGCGCGGACTATCGCGTCGCCCCTCAATATGCAGCGTTTTACAGGCTTGAAAACGTCCTGCGCCGAAACCGGCGGGTGCGCAAACTGTATGTCCCTGGATTCCATCTGTTCGTTTATCGTGACCACCCGGTTATGCAAGCCCGCGGGAAGGATAAAAGTCATCCTGATTGGCGAAGATTTGGGTCTCTGAGGCGGTTATTCGGCGTCGTAATTGATGACGGTCATGACGGGGAGCGGGGCAAGCGCTTCATCGTATTTGAGAAAGGGCAGCCCGACCGCCCCCAGGTAACCGGTCACTTGTGCGCCGCCCATTTCCATAAGCGACCGGGCGGCTTTCAGGGTGCCGCCGGTAGCAATCAGGTCGTCCACCAGAAGTACTTTTTGTCCGGGCTTCACATCAGCAACATGTATTTCAATTTCCGCTGTTCCATATTCCAGCGCGTATGAACAAGAATAGGTTTTCCCGGGCAGTTTGCCTTTTTTGCGCACCAGCATGAGGGGCATCCCCAGCCGTTCCGCAATGACCGCCGAAAAAATCAGGCCCCGGGTTTCAATGCCCGCCAGGGTATTTGCGCCGGATTTTTTCACCAGCTCGCACATTTTTTCAATACAATATGAAAACGCTTCCGGCACCATAAGGATACCGGAAATATCGTAAAACAGGATTCCCGGCTTCGGAAAATCAGGAACGCGGCGGATTGACTTGTCCAGGAGAACTTGCTTGTCCATAGATAAATACTAGTGCAATACGCTCTGATATGTCAAGCATACTCCCGCGCCAGACACCCAAATGGGGTAGTAAACACTACGGCATAAACCGGTAACCCGCCCCCCAAACCGTTTGTATATGTTCCTGATTTGTGCTGTTCGGTTCAATTTTTTCGCGCAGGCGGTTGATATGTACCGCCACGGTCATCAAATCGCCGTACATATCCTTGCCCCATATTTTTTCGTATAACTGTTCTTTGCTGAACACCATTTCCGCGTTGCAGGCAAGAAAATTGAGCAGTTCATATTCTTTGTTGGTGAGGGATATTTCCTTTTCACGCACAAAAACCCGGTGAGTGCCCTGATTGATGGCGAGCCAGCCCAGGTCGATTTCCTCCGCCTTTTGCGGCGTTTTGGTGAGCCGTTCATACCGGGCCAGGTGCGACTTAATCCGCGCCACCAGTTCGGTAGGGGAAAAGGGCTTGGTGACATAGTCGTCTGCGCCCAGACCCAGGCCGCGCACTTTGTACACATCCTCCATACGGGCGGTAACCATAAGAATAGGTATGTCAATTTTTGAGCGGATTTCACGGCAGACCGTCATGCCGTCTTTGCCGGGCAGCATGAGGTCGAGCAGAATAAGGGCGAACCTGTCCCGCAGCGCGCGTTCAGCGCCTGTTGCGCCGTCGGTCTCGTGTTCCACCTCAAAACCGGCGCTTTCCAAAAAATCTTTTTCCAAAATAGCAATGTCCGGGTCGTCTTCGATGATAAGAATCTTCGGTTTTACGGCGGTCATGGCAGTTCCCCTTGCGTTATTGGAAGCTGAACGACGACGGCCAGACCGCCCGTTGCGAGCAATTCCGCGTGAATCGCGCCGCCCATACGCTCAATAATTTTTGCGCTTATGGCAAGCCCAAGCCCGTTGCCTTTTTTGTTACGGGATGGGTCGGCGCGGAAAAACACGTCGAACAATTTGCCTATCGCCACCGCCGGTACGCCGGGCCCGTCATCGGCAAAACACAACATTGCCAGA
>JAITOJ010000122.1 GCA_031290005.1 Treponema sp.
CTGGTCGTATCCGTGGGGTGCACGTGGCCGCCGTCGGCAAAATATCCGCTTGACCCCGGCGTGGCGCTGCCGTTCATCGCGGGGTTCGAGGTGTATTTCTGGGACTTCACCCATGCCGTATTGGCTGCAGTAGTATCGTTAGAGGCGGCGGAGGGGGTAGGGATTGTAGGCGTGCCGGTGAATACGGGTGAATCAAGCGGGGCCTTCGTGCCCAGATTCGTGATTATCCCGTTTATCTTTCGTATAATAGCCAAAACCCACCCGTTTACCGTATCGGTGGTGACGTCGGTTATTTTGGTAGTGTCTTCAGTCGTGCCGGGGGTTACGGTCTGGGAATTCGCCGCCCGGCCTGTGTCAGTCGGGTGGGAATGCAAAGCGTCTGCCGCCTTGCCGGAACTGCCTGCCCCTGCCGTTCCGTCCATCACCGGCGTTGTGGTACTATTGAGCTTCACGTGCCCGTAGTTTGCGTCAGTTCCCGCGCCGTAGGTGGTGTCGGCTGACGCATGGCTTGCCGGGGCCTTCCCGTTCAGTGCGGCAAAAATCCCCTTCAGATTGTTCCGTATGACCTGGAACCAGGCCGTGATTGACTTTGCCCCTATGCTTACCAGATCAGTGCTCCCTTCCTGATCTTCAACGGTGCGGGCGCCAATCTTTTGGTCAGTTGTCCCGCCGTCCTTTTCCTGCCATATCCCGCCGGTGTTTTCCAGCGTGCGGTTGTCCGGTGCCTGGGGCGATTCGTTGATCTGGGAACCGGCGATCCATGCCGCCCCGGTGTAGTCGTACAGCCACTTTTCCCCGTCGTGCAGTTCGTCAAACTCCACGTATGCATAGTCGTGTATCACCATGCCGGATAAATCAGAAAGCGTTGTTGCCCCGGTGATTGCTTCCATGGCGGTGTCAAAAACGGCCCCGCTGCCGGTGCCCCCGCTGAAGGGCATGCTTTCCGATTCCGCGTTATACCTGCCCTGCCGGTCTTGGTCGGCTGCGGTAATCGCCCCGTCCGCGCCCACCGCGCTCACCAGCACCCGGGCAAAGTCAACTTCCGACGACAGCGCATCCCCGTACAGCACGTCCCCCGCCGCGTATCCGGCGCCGCCGTTTTGAATCGTAACGGTACTCACCTTGTAGCGGGCCTGGACGGTGAAGGCATAGTCCGCGTTGCCCCTGGATAGCCCTGTCTCGCCGACTATAGAGCTTTGTATGTCTGCAATAGTTGCGATTTCATCATTGCCGGTGTATGCGGCGCTGCCCCTGTTTTTGGTATAAAACAGCCGCAGTATCCCGTCGCCAAGTTTACCGATTATCCGCCGCGCCCCAAGCCCGGTGGTTTGGTCTTTGACGTATTCTTCCCGCAGCACGGCGTTGCCCGCGCCGCCCCGGCTGGCGCTTTCAGCGGATATAAGGTTCGCAGCCCCGTCGTAGCTTTTGAACCCGCCCCCGTCCGCCTCGTGAAACCATTCATCGTAAGAGCCGTCCGGATACTCCCGCCGCCGGTCAAGTTTTGCCTCATCCAGCGCTTCTTCCGCGCTCCGGGCGGTCTGGGCTTCCTCGGCCACCTGTTCGTCCGTGTAGGCTTCCGCGCTGGCCAGCGTGTTCGCGTCCCCCAGCGATCGCACCTGGGCCTCCTCGGCCACTTGCTCATCCGTGTAGGCTTCCGCGCTGGTCAGTGTGTCCGCGTCCCCCTGCTCCCGCGCTGCGGCTTCCCCGGCCACTTGCTCATCCGTGTAACCTTCCGCGTTGGCCAGCGTGCCCGCATCCCCCTGCTCCCGTGCGGCGGCTTCACCGGACACCTGCTCGTCCGTGTAGCCTTCCGCGCCCTCCAGCGTGCCCGCGTCCCCCTGCGCCCGCGCCTGGGCTTCACCGGCCGCCTGTTCGTCCGTGTAGCCTTTTGCGCCCTCCAGCGTGCCCGCATCCCCCTGCTGCCGTGCGGCGGCTTCCGCCTGTTCCGCAGCGGCAGCCCGGTTTCCCTCGGCGTTGATGGCCGCTTGAAGCTGCGCGTCCCCTGCGGAAATTTGATTATAAATAACCTGAATTTCCTCAGGCAATCCCGCTATGTTTTCTTTCGTCACCCGCAGCCGCGCCGCATCCGGCCCTACCGGCTGCCCGTCCCCCCGCAGCAAGTATTCCCGGGGCGGCGTGCGCCCTTCCTCATTCGCCGTTTCAATCGCAAGCTCCCCGTCGTAGAGCGCCGCGGTGCTTTTTTTCCAGTTCGTCGTCGTGTCCTTCGCCAGGACTATCGGCAGTTCCATATCTACCTCCTGATTTTATTTATTGTGGCCAAACAGAGTCCACAAATCCTCATTTTCTATCGCCCGTTTTGCCCGGTTCGCCTGGCTCACCGGTGCGCCGGTGGCAAGCCCTGCCGCCTGTACCGCGTCCCAAAGCGCCTTTTCCCACTCCGCATCCCCCACATGGCCGGGTATGTCAAACAGTTCCTTTGCCAGCCGGAAATACTGCCGTTCATACAGTTTGCCGTCCCCGGTGATCATCCGCTCCGCTCCGGCGCTCGCCATATCCGCAATCAGCGGGACGCTTTCGGCAAAACTGGAAACCGTCAGATAGTAAAACACCCGGCGCATCACATCGCCCTTTTCGTCCTCATCGTCCCCGTCATATATCGCCCCCCGCATGGCCGCCACAATCAGCGCCGCTATCCCGTAGGCCGTGAACATCCCCACGATTTTCCCAAAGGATTTTTCTTTCGACATAAAACTATCATAAGTCAAATTCTGCCACACCACATTGAGCGGCTGGGCAAAGCGAAAAAACAATTTGCCCGGCCCCTTGTCCCGGAACGGCGGCGCCACTTCAATGTCCTTCAGGTTCGGCTGGGTTTCCGCCGTGATTTCATCCGCCCATACCGTGGCGTCCGCATCGCTCATGCCCTTCTGCCGCCCGGTCTCATACAGCGCCCACCATCCGGCGGCCACCATGGTGCGGTCAGCGTGGCGCTGCCCTATCATGCCTATCTCTATCATTTTCCCCTGCGCCCTCTTCCACTTCGAGTCCTGCCTTTGCAGAGACTCATGGTAATCCTGCGCCGTGTTGATTACCCTGTTTTTCACCATCGGGGATTTTTCCCACACCCGCTCCGCCAGGTCGCTCCCCGGCTTCATAACCTCCGCCAGGGCTTGCAGCACAAAAACCGGATCCGCCTTGGCAAAGAACGGCGCGATGCTCTGGGGGTATTGGGCAAGCCATGACGGGATATTGAATGCTATCATCGCCGCGCCGGTGTTGCCTTCAAACGCCCGGGCCAGCGCCCCCGCGCTGTCGCTTGCCGGCGCAAGCCGGGCGGACGGCGGCAGCCCCATCATGTTCACATGCGTGTCCAGCCGCCTCATCGCCCACTCCCCGTAGGTGTCCGTCAGGCGCTCCCGGATTTGCTTGCTCTCGTTGTTCATCCCCCGGAGCGCGTTGTTCAAACTGCGTATGTAGGGGGCCATCTTCACAAAATGTTCCTGCTGCTCCACCCCCCGGAAAAACACCTTGAAAATGTCCATCTCTATATCCTGCTGGTGCGTGGCCCCAATATCAGTGCGGCTTTCCCCCATACCCTTGTCCGGCTGTATCTTCACCTGGTGCGCCCCCTGCGTCAGGGCGATCACTTCGCTTTCCTTTTCCGTCTGGGCGTGCGCCCCTTCAATGATTTGGAGCGGCAGGTAGTTTTCCTGCCCTTCTTCCAGCTGGTTGAACATCTGCTCAAGCTGGGATTTCACCTCCGGCCAGTGGGCGGAGAAATCGTCCCGGATAGCCTCCGCTACTTTTTTATCTTCGGCGGTCAGATGCTTTTTCACCGCGTCGTTCAAAATATCCGATTTCCCTTTGATAATGGCTTCTTCCTCTCTGAAGTCTAAATTGCCTTCATACAGATTCTGCTGGTCTTTGCTCCACAATTTGCCGAATATAACGTGCCGCATGGCAAATTTATTTTCCCCGGCAATATACCAGTACATGAGCATCGCCTTGGAAAAAATCACCCGAGATGCCGGAAGCAGATGAGGCCCGTATACGATCCATTTTCCAGCTGCCGACGCGCCAATCTGTTTTTTTTCAGTCTCTCCCGGCCTGAACGCCGGGTCCAAATACTGCGGCCCAATGCCCTCTATCGTTATATCCCTCCGTCCATACTCGCTAATCTTTTTCATCTGCTCCGCTTCGGTCTTTCCCAGCAGCCCCTTCACCCGTTCTATCCGCTTGTCTGTTGCCTTATTCCTCTGGTTTGTGTTTTTGGTATACTCCCGGATCACCAGGCGATAGAGTTCGCCCTTGGTGTTCCCGCTCATCCACTGGAGCAGCCGCTTATCGTCCCACGTCTGAAAAAACAGCTTCATCAGCCAGTTCCGCCCGCCCTTCTTCAATATCCGCTCCCGCTCCTGGTCATCCGCCGCTTTCATCGCCCGGATTATCTTCCGCGCCTCGGCGGTTTTCCCCTCCGCCGCGATGTCCGCCTGCTCGTTGAATATGTCCCTCCTCATATCCCGGTCGTCTTGGTTCCGCACGAATTCCCGCCGGGACCAGTTCGCCAAGCCCTCGTTCCGCAGCTGCCGCATCACCAGGAGAATGTCTTGCAGCTCCGACTGGGTTAGTTTTTCCGCCAGTTTCCCCGCCGCATATTTCCGCCGGTCCGCCATGGATTCCCACGTCCTTCGGAGCGCTTTCCGCAGCCGCGCGTCCAGGAACCCGTAGCGGATTTTACCTTCCCAGAACCGTTTCACAAATTCATCCAGGCTCATGGTTTCTCCGTCCACCACGATGGCGCCCCTGTCAGCCAGGTCGGTGCTGTCAGTCGGATTCCCGCTCCGCACCCCGTAAAGCCGCACGTCCGGCGACCGGAACAGCGCGTTCTGAATCCCCAGCAATAGCTCCCGCTGCCTCACCCAGATGTGCCCGCTGACCATCGCCGGGCTCATAATCTGCCGTCCAAGGCGATTGTTTTCCGCCTGGTATCTCAGAACCGCGTTCCGTTCCCGCTGTTTCCGTTTTATTTCCGCCTTCAGTTTGGCTATCTTAAATTCCGCCCTCGTCCGCTGTATGCCCTTTTCGGTTTTTTTCCCTTCCTTGTACGCCTGTTCTATGTTTGATTCCAATTCATCCGTTGTTTTCTTAAATTCCCGCTCCCGCTTTTCTATATACGCTTCCATGCGCTTCGTGTCCTGAAGGTTTTCCGCGGCCTTCTGTATCTGTTCTTTCGCCTGTTTTTCATATCCGGCGATTTGTTCATCTTTTTTCCTTTCGTCCTCATCCAGGTGCTTCAGGTATTCTTTCACCTCTTCCACTGACGCCTCTTGCCGGAGTATCTTTTTTCGCAGTTCCTTGTCGCTCACCTCCTCCGCTATCTTCGCCCGTTCATAGTCAGTCAGCCCCACCGCTTGCCGGGCCGCCTCCACCGCCGCGTTGTCCCGCACCTCGTTTCGCGCGTATTCCTGAAACTCCTTGTCCAGCATAATCTGGCTGTACAGTTCCCGGTAAAACGTCGAGTTCCGGCTCATCACGGACAGCGCGTATTTTCGTTGCGAGGAAGTGATTTCTTTCCCTTTCCGGGTGCCCAGGGCTATGCCTTTCAAATGCTTGTTCATCTCCCCCTGCATGGTCTCCCGCGCTTCTTCGTCCATGTCCCGCTGCCGCGCTTCCGCCTCGTCCTGGGCATCTTCCCGGCTGCGCACCATCACAATCCCCATCATCCGTATAAAACTGTCAACTTTCCCCGGCAGCATCTTCAAAAACCGTCTGTTGATCTCCGTGGTGGTGATCTTTTCCCCGCCGGCCGGGGATTCGCTCCCGGCTTCTGTTTGGGCATCCCCCTGCGGCACCGGCACCGTGATTTCCTCCTCCCCGTCAAAATCCGTTTCCACCGCTTCAATGTCCTCAAAATCCGCCTCCTCTTCACCGGGTTGTGTTTCTATATCATTTTCCGTACCGGACGCGTTGTACCCCCCTTCTCGTGCCTCTGGAGGGGTATTTTTCCCCTGTATGCGCCCCAGCGTCTCCTCGTCCACATACTCCAGCGCCTTCTCACGGGGTATCGCGTCCGCCTGTTCCGCCGCCGTCGGCGTCTCCCGCTCTTCCCACTGCCGCCTCTCCACAAAGGCCGCCTGCGCCTCGTTCCACACCTGTGCATACCACCCCTTGATGCGCTCCCTCACCGCCTCTTCGCTTTCTCCCGCAAGCTCCGAGTGCGCCGCCAGGTAATCCGTGGCCAGCGTGTCCAGCGTGGCGTCCGCGCCGGTTGCTGAGCCTGTCGAAGCATCCAGCATCGCAAGGTCAGCCCTCAGCCACTCCTCCGGCGACGAGTACAACAGCGCCAAGCCGTTGATGTCTTCGCGGGACAGTTGGAAGAGAATTTTTGCATCAGTATCCGCAAAATAGTGTTTGACATTTTTATTTTTCTGTAGTAATCTATCAATCGCTTCCAGGTCGAGGTAGCCCACCTCAGCGAGATTCGTTTGCTGTTGGGTTACCACGGACTGGAGTTTTTCTATATCCGCATAGAGCAGCTTCCCCTGATTTATCCAGTTTAGCCACTCCGCATTATCCTTGTTGTATAACCCCCGAATGTCTGATACAAATACACCGTTCCTTTCCTGATTAAAATGTACCCCCACGAGAAAGTTTTTGTCATCCTTTTTTAATTCCACAATCACATTCTGCGCTTTGTTTTTGTCCCCGTATGCAAACACCGCCACCGGCTCTTGGATGGCCTTCACAATCCCCTTGATGTCCGATGGTGAGAATGGATGCCGTTCTGTTTCCGATTTTTCCTTCAGCCGCTTTGCGGACAATTCAATCGGCTGCCCCGCCGGGAACCCCGACCGCCGCAAAATGGGGCCGGGGGTGCCCAGCTTGAAAATATGCCCGGCCGGCAGCTTGTTCTCCACAAGTTGCTCAAGCTCCGCGTTAAACTTCTCGTTCGCCGCCTCCAGGCCTAAAGCGCCTTCAGTGCCGCTATCACCTCCTCCTTTGCCGCCCCCAGCGTCTTCGCCAGTTCCGGCGCTCCCGTCAGCAACTGGTCGTTGTAGCGCATCAAATCCAGCGCCGAGTCGATATCCCTGTACTTCTTGCACAGATGGATGATCTTGTCCGTCTTGTCCGGGCTTTCCGCCCCATTGAATTCTGTCATTTTCTTGCTCCTTGTTATTTGTTCCCCAGCCTACCGCCGGGCTTGTTCCCTTGTCCGCCACCGCCGCGCCCTGCTCGCCAAGCGTCTGAAAATAAATGTTCCCCGTGCCCAAGCCAAACGTCCCCGTATTGTCCGTGCTCTTGATTTGGTTGGGGGAGAAGGTAACGGCCTCTTCGCGTAGGTCGCCATTAAAATACACCCCGTCGTAGCCTTCCGACTTTAAATCTTCTGTAAACGCTATTGATTTTTCGCGGTCATCCGCATTTGCCAGTTCCTCATGTTCCTCGTTTGTGGCATAATACGGCTCTTTCATATTCAAGAATACCGGATAACTATTTTTACCGTACCCATAGCCTTCTTCCTCTATGCCATAAAAGTAAAATCCATCACCAAGCCATCCGGCATCATTGTGCGTTCCATTTCGGTTTTTATCAAATTCGGTAAACTTGTTTGGGCTTCGATGATAAAAAACTTTCGGCTCCCCGTTTTCGTCAATTATTTTTGATATGCTATTGACACTTTCGTAAAGCTGTGCTACCTTTCCTTTTGAAACCCTGGCTGTAGTATGCTCTTTGGGTGTGCTACCCTTTGTCGGGGTTTTTTCTATTTCTATCAGTTCAAGTGAATATATTCTATGCCCATGTTCCACACTCTCTTTCAATGTCAAATAGGCTATTGCCGTCTCGTGTTCAAAAACAACGGGGGACGCAAAGCGTTTTATTGACACAATATTCACATCACCGCCTTTGTCTTTGGCGGTTTCTACAAGCGAAGCGTGTTTGAATATCTTGTCTATATTCGCCGCCACTGCGTTATGCTGTCCCGCAGTAAAGCCATTGTTCAGTGATTTTCCAAGTGCGGCATTGCTTACAATTTTGTTGCGTTGCTTTGTATTTATCCGTGCCGTGATACCTGTTTCAAAATTGAATAAATCCTTATCAGCAAATGCCTTTAATGCTTCTATTGCTTGATCCGGGGCAACATTTGTTTCAGTTATTTTTAATTCCGCCGCCGCTTCCCAATCCCCGAACCACTTCTTGAAGTTCGGCGTCCGCGCCAGTGCCCACACGCGGCCCGTGGGGTCGAATGCGGCCAGCTTGCTGTCCTTGCCGTTGGGCGCTTTCAGCCAGCCGGGCCGCGCGCTGCCGTCCGCATTGTGGTAGTGCCGGATCACTTCCTCGCTCTGCCGCTGCGCTTCAGCCAGGGCCTCGCTGCCCATCTGGAAAATCACCTCTTTTTCCGCTTCGCTATACAGGGGGCTGCTCATCACCCGATGGGCCTCCGTCTTGTCCCAGTATTCCTTTTGGATGCGCTTGTCTTCTTCGCTCAAGCCGGTCGCCGCGCCGGAGACCTCCACGGCCTGTTGGTATCGCCCCTGTTCCGCCTGGGTATGCGCCTGGGCTTGCTGCTCCTTCTGCGCCTGGACTTCCCCGACAAACAGCGCGTCAAACACGTTTTTCAGTTCCGGGGACAGTGGGTAGCGCTCCCGCATCCCGCGCACAATATCCTTCAGGGCCTCCGCTATCCGCCGGAACAATGCCTTCAGGCCCGGCGTGGGCGCCTCGCCCTTCTTCATGTAGTTTTCAAATTCATAGGAAAGCCGGTCAAAGTCCTCATCGGTGAAGGCATCCAGTTTTTTGTTATACGCCGTTTCCAGGAGGTTGCGGTAGAGGGGGCTGTTGGGGATGAGCGCCGCCGTCACAAAGTGCATATACTCGTGATACAGCGTGGACAGGTCGCCCTTTTCCGTGGTGAGCACCAGGGCGTTCACCCCCTGCCCGTATGCCTTCACCGCTTCCTGCCCGCTGATTACCTTCCCGTCCTTCAAAAACAGGATGCCGCCCGCCGGGTCAAAGGTTCCGCCGTATTGGCCCTGGGCCGCTTTCAC
>JAITOJ010000148.1 GCA_031290005.1 Treponema sp.
GAAAATCCGGTACGGGCGAATCTGGCAAGCCAGCCGTGGTTGTGGAAAAACGGCGGGATGTGGCAGCACCGGATGGGGATGTCTGATATAGTCAATGGGCTTGATGAAATCGTGCTGGGGGTGTTTCCCGGTCACAGGCGTTTGTGAGCCTGCCCTTGGTAATTTTCTGGGATACAGATACCAATTTTTATTAATTTGCAACTCAAGCGAAAGGTTTCATGGGGAAGGTGTAAATACTTCCGTGTATGGCAAGGGATTTTTTCTTCACATTTACGAAAATTTCTCTCATATCGCTCATCACCACGCTGTTTTATCCGGTTCTTTGCTGAAGACGGGTTCAATTTATGCGATTTGTCGGCGGGGGAGGGCGGTTTTGGTTGCCGAATTGCAAATGGGACAGAGCTTATGCGAAACAGCGGAACACCCGTAACATTTTCGTATTTTGCTCTGTCCCTAAAAAGTAAATGCCGCCGCCCTGGGACAGACTCTTGACCAAGTCGAATTTTTGGGGTAAAAATAAGCATCCTGCATCATTGTGATGTATTTTAATGGGAGATGAGTGAAAATGAAAAATATGCTAAAAAAAGGCATACTGTTCTGTGTGGTTGTCCTGTGCGGCGCGCTTCTTTTTGCGGGCGGTTCAAAGGACAGTTCAAAATCAATGCTCAAGGTTGGTGTGGTTCAGTTAGTGGAGCATGTCGCTCTTGACGCCTCCTATCGTGGATTCATCGACGGGCTGGCCGAAGGGGGGTATGTGAATGGTCAGAATGTCAAAATCGACTTTCAGAACGCCCAGGGCGAGCAGGCCAACTGCGTGACCATTGCCAATAAGCTGATTAACGACAAGTCTGCCCTGATTCTGGCGATTACCACTCCGGCTGCCCAGGCAGTGGCAAACCTGACCAGTGCTATCCCTATTCTGATTACCGCGGTCACCGACCCCGAGTCGGCAAAGCTGGTAAAGTCCAATGCGCTGCCCGGAACCAACGTGACCGGCACTTCTGACTTGACCCCGGTGGCGGCCCAAATCCGGCTGATTAAAGAGATACTGCCTGGTGCCAAAACCATAGGGCTGCTATATTGTTCCAGCGAGCAGAACTCCAAGTTCCAGATAGACATTGCCAAAACTGCGTGTCAGGAAAACGGCTTTGCTTTCATTGAGGCAACGGTATCAAACTCCAACGAAATCCAGCAAGTGACCCAAAGCCTGGTTGGCAAAGTGGATGCTCTCTACGTCCCCACGGACAACATGATTGCCGCCGGTATGCCCACTGTGGCTATGGTGGCAAATTCGGCAAAAACTCCGATTTTCTGCGGTGAAGAAGGTATGGTGAACAACGGTGGTTTTGCCACCTATGGCATCAACTACTATGAACTGGGCAAACTGACCGGCAAAATGGCGGTGGACATTCTCAAGAATGGCAAAAAACCTGCGGAAATGCCCATTCAATATGTGGAGAAATTCGATTTCACGGTGAACGAACAGGTGGCCAAAGAGCTTGGCATCATTGTTCCCGCCGGGTTAGGCAAATAACAAAGTAAGAGGAGATAGCGTGGCGTTTTACTGTGACGAGCCGTCCCATACTTTCGGCGAATATCTGTTAATTCCTGGTTACACACCGGCTGATTGCATACCGGCCAACGTCAGTTTGAAAACGCCTATTGTCAAGTTTCAAAAAGGTGAAGAAAGTTCCCTTTCCATCAATATTCCCCTGGTGTCGGCAGTGATGCAGGCAGTTTCCAACGATACGCTTGCTATCGCCTTGGCACAGGAAGGGGGGCTTTCATTTATATACGCTTCCCAGAGTATAGAAAATCAGTCGGAAATGGTGCGCCGGGTCAAGGCTCACAAGGCAGGATTCGTCACTTCCGACTCGAACATCAAACCAGACCAGAGCCTGTCTGATGTGGTTGACCTCAAAGAACGTACCGGGCATTCCACGGTTGCGGTGACTGATGACGGCGGGCCTCACGGAAAACTCCTGGGAATCATCACCAGCAGGGATTTCCGCGCGGACATGACAGATTTGCGGGGAGCCGTGCGGGATTATATGACCTCCTTCAAAGACCTCATCCGGGGGCAGGACGGCGTCTCCCTTTCCGAAGCCAACGACCTTATCTGGGAACATAAGCTCAATTCCCTGCCTGTTATCGACAAGGAAGGAAATCTGGTTTCCATGGTGTTCCGAAAGGACTACGCCAGCCATCAGGAGCATCCCCTGGAACTATTGGACGACAAAAAACGCTATCTGGTGGGTGCGGGACTCAACACCCGCGACTATTTGGAACGCGTTTCCGCGCTCCTTGCCGCGGGCGCGGACGTGTTCTGCCTGGATTCCTCTGAAGGCTTTACGGAATGGCAGCGCCGGGCGCTCGCGGACATTCACGGCGCTTTCGGCAGTCAGGTGCGGGTGGGCGCGGGCAATGTGGTTGACCGGGACGGATTTTTGTTTCTTGCCGAAGCCGGCGCGGACTTTGTGAAGGTTGGCATCGGCGGCGGCTCCATCTGCATCACCCGCGAGCAAAAGGGCATTGGCCGGGGGCAGGCAACGGCGGTTATCGAAGTCGCGAAAGCCCGTAACGAATATTTCGCCAAAACCGGTATCTACATCCCCATCTGTTCCGACGGCGGCATTGTGCTGGACTATCACATCACCCTGGCCCTGGCAATGGGTGCGGACTTTGTGATGCTGGGCCGTTACTTTGCCCGGTTCGATGAAAGCCCGTCCAACAAATTGATGGTGAACAGCAGCTATGTAAAAGAATACTGGGGGGAAGGCTCCAACCGTGCCCGGAACTGGCAGCGCTATGATTTTTCCGGAGAAAAAGCTTTTGTTTTTGAGGAAGGGGTTGATTCCTATGTCCCGTATGCCGGAACTTTGCGGGACAATACCGCCGAAACCTTGAGCAAAATCCGGCATACTGTGTGCAACTGCGGGGTTTTGTCGATTTCCGAACTTCAGGAAAAAGCCAAGCTCACCCTGGTTTCTCAGGCTTCCATTGCGGAAGGTTCCTATCACGACGTAACGGTCAAGAATACTTCCGCACGAACATATAATGTATAGCGCAATGAATATTCCCCTATTCCTCTAAAAAAACATCACTCTTGCTGCCCCGGACTTGCGGTCCATCAAAGGCTGTTTCGCGGGATCCGGAAGAGACGCCAAAGCCCCGGAGCACAGTTCAAGGGAACGAGATTCCCGTGAAAGCGCGGCCCCTTCGGGCGTTTCCAGCAAGGTCAGGCCCAAGCCCGAACACCCGTAAAACCCCGTGCGGTTCCCCGGCAGGGCGATGGGGTTGGAAGCAATGCGGACAGAGAATAGAGGAATAGAGGGGGAAGGCTTTTCTCTATTCTCTCTGTTGTTTGCCAGAAGGAAAGAAAGAGTGGCTCTGTCTTTGGATAGTCCGGCACTGTCCGAAAGAGTCCGCAACGGCTTGGGCGCGTCTTCTGTGGGGAACACGAAGTGGCACCATTTGCCGCCTTTCCTGCCGTTCACGTTTTGCGAGCCGTCCATGGGACACCGCTCTTCGTGGGGGCAGGGAGCCTGGATATGCCAGCCCGCGTCAAGCACTTGTTCCCGCACCAGGCTTACAAAATGCGCGCTGGGCGGTATGCCCGGTTCCACCAGAAGGATTGTGCCGTCGGACGCCGGTTCCGTGTAGGATGCCAGCAGAACGGCGGCGTTGTGCGCCAAGACTTCCGGGGAACGGGCGGCGTTTTGGAGGATTTCGTTAAACACATTGGCGGCAGCCACAAAATGCGCTTTTTGCCGCACCGCAATGCCCGCCTCGCCCTGGATGCGGACAATGCGCCAGGGCAAACACGTATGCCTGGGCAGGCTTGTCTGTCCCGCCGCATTGGTCCGCGCCGCTGTGGCCAGATACAATTCCTCGCCCAGGGACAGAGCTGTGCGGGAACGGTCAATGCAGTACCAGGTGAGGCGGCGTTTCCGCAGTTCAGGCCGGGCAAGCCAGAGGGCCGTGGGAACCGTGAGGGGGCCGGAACCCAAATCGACGCAGACCCCATTTTCGGGAATGGAAAGATGTTCCGCGCCCAGTCCGGCAAACAGGCGGGTGAGGCGCACCAGATTCCACCAGTGATAATAGTGGGTGTAGGCAGTGAGCGCGGCAGGTTCATTCAGGTAATCCGTCCGGCGGCTGGAACGTTCGTCAGATAGGCGGTGGAAGAGTTTTTTGATTTCCAGGGGCAGCAAAGCCTGCTGCCGGGAATTCAGGGGGCGGACGCCGCGGATAATCGCGCCGAAATCTTCCAGAATTTTTGCCGCGTCCCTGTTGGGCGCTCCGAACAGGGGGCGAATGTCAGGCATGGGGGCTGTCCGGTTCCGCCGGTTCGGCGGCGGAACCGCCGCTCTGCTTGACCCGGAAATACAAGTCGGTCAGACTTTGCTTGAGTTCGTACAAGGTCTGCATCACCGAGGCGGTCTGTTCGCCCCCGGCGTGCACCAAACCCGCCTCGGCGATAAGCTGGGCTCGGGCGCCTTCGATGGTAAACTTTTTTTCGTTAATCAGATAATTGAGCCGCCGAATATTCTGAATATCCCGCATGGTGTAGGCCCGCCGGTTCCCCAAATCCTTCCGGGGGGCCATGGAGGGAATCACTTCTTCCCAGTAACGCAGGACATGGGGCTTAATTCCTGTTATTTCCTCGACTTCGCCGATACTAAAGGTCTTCATGCGCTTTCTCCGTTTAGTGGATTTCCTCCCATTTTTTGCGGCTCTCCCGGATTTCAAGCTGCACCGGAATTTTGTCAAACCCCAGGCCGCTCCTGATTTTGTTCCTGAGATACGCCAGATACGAAGCCGGGATGAGTTTTGGCCGGCTGGCAAACACCAGAAACCGGGCGGGGTTCACCCCGGTCTGCACCAGATAGCGCAGTTTGCCGCGCGCGCCGTTGGTTGACGGGGGAGGGTAGGCGGCTGTCCAGTCAGCCAGGGCCAGATTGAGCGCCGCGGTGTCGATTTTGCGGGTGAGCTGGCCGTAGAGTTCCATGGCAGTGGACAGCAAGGCCGCGATGCCCTTCCCGATTTTTGCCGAAAGGGGAAGCACCGGGGCAAACTCCATATGGCCGAACATGATTCGGATGTTTTCCTCGGTCTTCTTAAAAGCCTTTTTGTCACCTTCCTGGATGTCCCACTTGTTAAGGACGAATATAATGCCCCGCCCCCGGTCATGGGCCAGGGCGGCGATTTTCTTGTCCTGCTCCGAAAGACCGTCCTGGGCGTCCATGAGCAGAAATACGATGTCCGTGTCGTCCAGGGTCTTGATGGCCCGGTTCACGGAATAATACTCCACATTCTCCGTGACCTTTGCCTTACGCCGTATGCCCGCGGTGTCCAGAATCTGAAAATTCCGGCCCTTATACGCAAAAAAGCCTTCCACCACGTCGCGGGTGGTGCCCGCAAAATCGCTCACAATGGAGCGCTCTGTCCCGGTGAGCCGGTTGGTCAGGGTTGACTTGCCCGTGTTGGGTTTGCCCAGCACGGCCACGCGGATTAAGGCGGGTCCTTCCTCCCTCTCCTCCGCGCTTTCCTCCGGGTTTTCGCCTTCCGCCTCGTCTTCCAGGCCGCCCTCCGGTTCCGTCAGTTTGAGCCGTTCCGCGATACGTTCGCAGAGTTCCGGGAAATGGTCGCCATGCTCGGCGGAAACGCAGATCATGCTTTCAAAGCCAAAGCGCATATAGTTCCAGGCGGTTTGTTCCAGACGCCCGCCCTCGGTCTTGTTGACCGCCGCAATCACCTTATTCCAGTACGGCCGGAGCAGGGCGATGAATTCCTCGTCCTCCGCCGTAAGCTGTTCCGCGTCCAACAGAAGCAGGATGAGGTCGGCTTTCTTGAGGGAAACCAGGGTCTTTTCCACCACCAGGGCGTCCATTTGAGCCTCGGCGCTTGCCGGGTCTCGTCCGGCTGAGGAGCGGGCGATCTTGAAGCCCCCGGTGTCCATCAAGCGGATTTCCCGCCCGTTGATGGAAGCGGTTTCCTCGATGGGGTCCCGGGTGACTCCGGGAGTGGGGTCGGTGATGGCCCGGCGGCGGTGCAGGAAGCGGTTAAAAAGGGTCGATTTTCCGGTATTTGGCCGTCCGGCAATTACCACCAGGGGCAGCTTGGGCGCGGGATTCATGGCTTGTAGTATTGCGGGAGAAGGGATTTTGGTCAAGGCGTCTTGACTAACCCCGCTGGTTTTCAGTATATTTCAATCCATGTCTATTGAATCGGCCCCGTTGACACTTGAACAAAATTCTCAGCTTTGGAAGAAAATAGCGCCCTTTTCCCTCGCACTGTTAGTGCTTGTTTTTGACCAATTCACCAAATTTCTGATAATCAGATATGTCCCCCCATATCCTTTCACCGGATTTAGCCTGGGAAACGATTTTCTCAGGATTATTCATGTGCGAAATTCAGGAATCGCCTTTAGCGTAGGGGGAGGGCTGCCATCTTCTATTCGAAGCGTCTTATTTGTGCTGGCCCCGCTGACAGTGGTGACCCTGGTAGTAATAACCTATTTTCGGAATAATGACTTCACTTTTTTACAGCGCTGGGCCATAACCGGCGTAATTGGCGGAGGATTGGGGAATTTGATTGACCGCCTGTTCCGGCCTGAGGGAGTAGTTGATTTTATTGACGTCAAATTTTATGGATTGTTCGGACTTGACCGCTGGCCTACCTTCAATATCGCTGACGCGGCGGTTTTAATCTGTGCGTTCATTTTTATGTTTTCTATATTGTTCCCGCCGGCTCAGACAAAAACAGAGACAAAATAAAAATTTTTACTTTCTGCGCAAGGTTTCCACCATATACCGGATAGAGATTCCGGTATCGTCAACAATGGTTTTTTCCACCACAAAAACCAGGTTTTTTCCACTCTTGTCAGTGTAAATCTGAGTTATGGCATATCCAGAAACGCCCTTGCGTTTGATGCGGGGGTTGCCCGCGTGAATCTGCTCTAATAGATTTTCCGCCTGGTCTTTTATATCCACGATGATTTCGAAAGAGGACTGGATATTTTTCCCGGAACCGGAAAAAGAAGGCGCGAGCCGGACTTCATATATCACCGGCGCGGGGTCGGTAATGCGCTCGAAATCCTCAAAGCGGAGTATCGCCGCCGGCGGTTTGGTTTCATTTTCCCGGAGATAGAGTTTCTGACTGATGGAAACCGGAGTACAATTATACATATTCAAAGCGGAAACATTTTTTTTCCTCAGTTCTTCAAACACGGTCAGACTTGATTTATTTTCTGTAGCCGAAAAGAGGGGAGAAATAAAAATACCACCAGGCACAAAATCGTTTTGTGCCACATCCACGGTATAGATTTCCGCATAGGCTTGAAATTTCTTGTCTGTTTTTCCGTATTGGCCAAAAATATAGGTGTTTCCGTCAGAAGAAAACCCCATATCCACAAAAGAGGCCGCATCACCGGCAAAAACAAAAACTCCTGCGTATAATAGCAAAAGAACACTAACAATCCGTTTGGTCATAAGTTCCTCTCTCCTATTTTCGGCATTTTGGCCGTACTCTTTACATAATTTTATCTACCGGATATGCTCAATTCATGACCATACAGGTACGGAACAGATTTGTTATCGCGTTTTTGCTGCTTTCTATTCTCAGCATTGGTATAACCGGGGGGTTCGCGCTGCGAATGAGCTTGACCGGAGAAATGCAGGAGCCGTCTCAAAGCATACTGGCGGCAGTCCAGGGAACTGCCCCGGCGTTTTTTGCCTACCGTTTTTACGCAGTGGTATGTTCGGTTTGTTTTTTGGTTATCTCGGTTCCGGTCATCACTTGCCTGATGATTTTCAATTTTGAAAAAACCCAGGCTCAGGAATATGTGTTTTTCATGTTTTTTCTGGGCGCCTGTCTGACCGAAATAAGCCGGCTTTTTATTCCCGTTTTCGGTCTGTGGGAAAATAATTCATCTTTTTTGATTTCTTCCGCCCGGATTTTGCTGTTCGGCAGGATGCTTGCTCCGGCAAGTTTTCTGTTTCCGGTACTTTTTTCATCGGCCCGGCAAAATCAAGATACCGAACGGAATGTGATTGCCCTTGTTGCCCTTTCCGGGGTCTTTGCTGTTCTGACTCCGGTCAATACCGCCCATATACTGCCGAACTGCACTGTTGAAACCGGCCAGGCAACCCTTTTTACCTTTTATGTGGCGATTATGTATATACTGTCTTTTTTGTCTCTGGCAATTATGGCCCGGCACGGCGGACGGGAACAACGGCTTATGACCCTGGGATATGCCATCCTGTTCGCCGGTTATTTAATTTTAACCGGCGCCCTGTCTTTTGGGGCTTTTGTTGTCGGCGCCGTCTTTTTTGTTACCGGAGTCTATGCCTATTTAGGTAATCTTCACAAATTATATATGTGGAACTAACTGATTAAGCGCCGCCAGGCTCAGGGGTATCAGCAAGTTATCAAAATCCCGGAGAGGCAGAATCTCAATGCACATTCCCGCGATCGCGGTCCAGAGCGCGGCATGGGCTGAACCGCTTACCGCATAAGTGGAAAGGAAGACCGCGACAAAGCAGGCATGGCTTCCGATTACCGTCTTGCGGGACACAAAAGGATTTGCTGTTTTTCCTAAAAATTTTCCTGCCAGGCTTGCCAGGCCATCCCCGAAAGCCAGGGCGTAAATCCCGATGGCCGCCGGAAGGGGATCAAAAAGAAAAGCGGTCAGCAGAACCCCCGCAGCCAGAGTCACCGGCCCCAGGACAAAACGGTTTTCATCCCATTTCCGGGCCGCGCTTTTGGTAACAGCGGAAATCAAGGGCACCTCCATCCCCCGGTAACGCAAACCTTCAGCGGTACAATAGACTGCCAGCATAATTCCCAGAACAATTAAGGTGGGCCAATACGCAAGTTTGAGAAAAAAAGGCACCAGAGCGGTGCAGATATGAATAGTCTTTCTGAATATCTCCTTGAGAAGGCTGATAAAATAAACTCGTGTTTCCTGTCTCCGCTTGTTACAGTACATCACAGCCTCCGGGGTTACGGGATGTTTTCTCCGGCCAGCACCCGCGGGATAGCCGTGTAGAGTTCAGGGTTGTACGAGGCAAGCGGGTAGGTAATATACGAGATATTCTGTTCCGCCAGATTGCTTCCCTTTAGTCTGACCATGGTTTGCTGATTCCGGGTGAGGGCATCCCAAGCTCTGGTAGACTCCGAAAGCCACATCAGGGCTTTGGCATTTTTGCCGCTTCCTCCGGTTTGCAGTGACTGCCGGTACAGCACTACCCCCAGGTTGTTTGCGGCTTTCATATATGTGTCCACAAGCTCGGCGTGGTCTTCCTGAATTTGCGGATACACTATGCCATAACGAGCCCGCACGAGGTCAAGCTTGTCCAGCAGGATTGTATAGTACGCTTCGGCCTGATAGTTGTCATTTCTGAAGGCAAGCACATTTCCCAGGGCAAGCAGCAGATGCTCGTCTTCCGGCAGTATTTCCATCGTTTTGATAAACGAACCGAGGGCGTTGCTGTAATTTTCTTTGCTGTAATTAATATAACCGATACGATAACGTACCGAGGGGGTGTCGCACTGATTATCAACAGCGTTTTGATAGTTCATGAGGGCATCATCGTTGTCATAGGAAATAAAATAATCCAGGTCTCCCAAATCCGCATAGAGACGCCCCGCATCGGAATTGCCGGAGAAAGATCTGGCGGCTTTTTCTTCCTCAAAGATACTGATACCATTCCGGTAGAATTCCTCCGCCAGGATGTATTCTGATTCTTCAAAACAGATTTCTCCCAGGAGCCGGTGGGCATTGATATAATGCAGAAGAGTACGGCGGTTTGTGTTTCGGACAGCGGCAAATACTGGCAGCGCCCTCTCCAGTACGGATTTTGCGGAGCTGTAATTATTGGTAAATACAAAATACCTGCCCAGGTTGTAGTAACTTTCAGGATTTTCTGGCGCGGCAGTCAAGGCCATTTCAAGCAAGCTTCGGACATTTGTGATCTGAACCCGGAGATATTCATCCGCAGGAGACAGATATCCGAACAATTTTTCCACCAGAAAGCCGCTCAGTTCCACCAGGTCTCTGCCGCCCAGGGGCATCTTTTTGGCAGCCATAAAATGATCTTTCAACGGAAGCACCTCGCGCAGGTTGTCTGCCCGGATAAAATACCGCATCATCCGGGCCAGATAAGTGTCCTTCACCCCATAAAGCTGAATCAGGGTGGAATAGGTTTCACGGGCCGCTTCCAGCTTGGCGGGATTTTCTTCTTCGGTTCCCCACTCCAGAGCGATATCTCCCAAAAGCAGCAAACCATCGCTGTCATTAATATGATAATCCAGCACTTCCCGCCGGGCAATTTCCTCTGCCCGGCCAAAGTTGCCACGGTCATACAGTTCCATTTCCGCATATTCCAGACCGGCGGCTTTATCGTGGTTATAACGCATGAGGATATTCCGGTACATCAAATCTGCCCGTTCGTACTGTTGTTTTGAACGGTATCCCCGCGCATAGGTAAAAAACCAATTCTTCTTTGGCCGGTAGGTCAGGGCCTGGTCAAACATTTGTTCAGATTGGGGATAAAAGCCGTTCTCTAACAGGGTGTAGCCTTCCTTATATAGCCGTTCAGCCATAATCGGCTGATACAGAAAATAGCGGATACCTGAAAATAACAAAAAACCTACTAAAGCGGCGCTTAGTGTAACGAACACGGCGGGAATAATTTTATTTTTAAGTTGATATTCCAGAGTCTGCCGATATGCCTGCTGCCAGTCAATACTCCGGTGTTCAAAGTCACGGGGAACCGACACGGAGATGCCGATCAGTTTTTGCAGGTGATTTGCAAGCTGGCGGGCGGTAATTTTCTTTATCACCTGACGGATGATGTCGAACACCACTGTGTTGGTGTAATTATCATCCACAATGAGTTCTTCTATGGCAATTTTCAAATTGAGCGGATACTGGGCAAGATTTTTCTTGAATAGTGCGAATTCCGCTTCTGTAAAGTTTTGCGGTTCCTCTTCAGCGGCAAAATCCAGGGGCACTTCAGGAAAATCCGCAGTATCGTTCAACCCGCCGGGAAAATCAAAACCCTCCAAATCATCAACGACATTTTCGGCGTTATCGGCATTAAATGAATTCTCCGTATCCGGCTCAAGACCCTCGAAAATATCATCTGTTTCCGGAACTGTAAAGCCTGTTGAGTTTTCCGGCGTTTCTGTATTTACCTCCGGTTCAGGTTCTGCCTCCGGTTTTTCCAACTCAGGATCTGTTTCTGGCTCTTCCGGCTCAGGCTCTGAAACAGGTTCAGTGATATCACTGTCTTCAAATATATCAAAATCCGGCGGCGGTTCCTCGGTATCAGGCAGAGGCTGCCCTTCTGTTGAGTTTTGATTTTCCGCTGCGGGGATACCCAATACAAAATCATCCGAGTCGTCGGCTTCGCTGATTCCCTGGGGCAGCGGGACAGATAATGCCGGCTCCCCGCGTTTTGTCCGTATGTCGAGTTCACCGCCTAGATTTTGTATGTGTTCGCTGAATTGCCTCAGCTGGGCTAATCCTGGCATACCTGTTTATTCTATCTTACAATGAAAGAGATAACAAGTGGGCAATTACACAGCGATTACAGTGAAGATTCGTTTCTGCCGAAAATAATAGCAGATGATAGAAACGTATAATGAATCCCATCTACACCGGACGCTTAAAATTCTATACGCCGAACAATCCGGCGGCCTTATGGAACAGGAAGTTGAGGGCAAGATTTGTGATATTGTTGCGGAATCCGGCGAAATTATCGAAATTCAAACCGGGAATATTGGAAAACTTGCGGGAAAGATAGCGCGGCTTGTGCAAAATCACAAAGTCCGTCTGGTCTATCCCCTGGTGACTGAAAAATATATTGAGACTTTGGATGAAAAGGGCGCGCTGCTTTCAAAGCGCAAAAGTCCCCAAAAAGCCGTTATTTACAGTATTTTTCGCGAACTCACGGGTATTTATCCCTGGCTTTTACACGAAAATTTTTTACTTGAAGCGCTTGAGGTTACGGTAACGGAAAAACGTATCCGGACGCCAAAACCAATACAGCTTGCCAATAAAAGCAGGCGGTTTCTACGAAACTGGTATAAATCGGATAAGGAATTGCGTTCTGCCGGAAACACCTGGATTTTTGCCGGCGCCGCATCCTATACGGCTCTTCTTCCTTTTGAACCGGGGAAAGAATTTTCGGTCCGGGATTTGGCAAACGCCGGGGCAGGAAAAAACGCTTCCCTCATGATTTGGGTATTGGTGAAGGCCGGCATTATCACATTCAGGGAAAAACGGGGGAAAAGCAACTATTATGTACTTCCCGCTATTGGAGAATAAGCCATGAGGATGACCTGATTCGGGTTAAATACACAAAATTGTCGCTGTATTTTTGAATGAACTCGTCGAGCGGATATTCTGTGCCATTTTCAAAAACTGCTACATTAAATCGCCCCCAAGGATCAAAATAGGGAAAAATTGCGGCACATTTGTTAAAATACTGTACTTCACCCCCCTCATGATGCCGGTCGGTTTCCCGTATCGCCGCAAGATAGAAGGTGTCTGGTTCCTGAGCAGCGAGCACATATAGCAAGGAAAATAAAATCTCTATCCGGTATCCGGTGTTTGGGGTAAAAAAGGTTTTGAAACCAGCGACAAAGGGTTCTTTCTGTACATCGGTTCCACCGCCGGAAACTGATTGTCCCAGTTTGCTCCGCGTCGACACCGCAGAAATCGCCAGATTTCGTATCCAATCCAGGGCAAAGGTCAAATTATAGGACTCGGACAGAACTGAGACAAGACTTCCCGTATGGTAAGTAATCGTTGGCGTGGTAAGAGCGGCAATTTGTTCGGCTTTCCCGGTGATGGGCAAAATGAGGCCGTCAATTATCCATTTGACAAAGCCGGCCCCTGAAAGCTCCAGATTTCCGGATTTGGCGAGTTCCTGCGGGGATCCCGTAAAGATGGAAGCAGGCCTGCCGTTTTCATCGTTTGCTATTCCTTCAGTATATACGATACGAGGCAGATTTTCGCGAATTCTGTCAATCATATATAAATTACCGGTGTTGAGGCTCCGGTCAGGTTCTCCATAAGACCAGGGCAGAATAGGCGTCCAATTTTTTACTTCTTCGAAAGAAGCAGTGTATAAGCGTTCAAAACGTACCGCTACAGGCATTGTTCGCACTACCGGGATATTAAACACCATAAAGTCCGCTGTCGTATGTCCGGCCGCAGGATAAAAGCGGACATACACTCCGGAATTGCCGGAAAAATACCAGGTAATTGCTGTGGCTTTTCCGGTTTCTTTTTCACGGGTCAGCACCCAAGAACCGGATGTATCGATAGTAAAGGCATCGGAGACTCTGGTTTCAATATTGTCGTCAGCGTATATATCATTTTCTACTTGTGTCTGAGGAATGACCGCGATATGAAATAAACTGCCTTCTTCTTCCAGCCGTATTTGGAATTCCTTGCCATATTCATTGTTAGATACTTCCGCCGGAATTGAACGGAGTGTTTCAAAGGGCTGGGTAAACCAGGTTTCAAGAAATCGTGCCCTGATACCGGCGGATTCATGCAGGAAAGACGGTTCCGGGGGAATTATATAGGAAAAAACAAACGCCGGAAAAAACGACAAAAAAAGACCGGAGAAAAAACAAATTTTTGTTTTGGTGTTACATTGCTTCCCGTTCATGGGAAGGATTATAGCAAAAAAAAGAGAAAAGAGTATAGAGAGTCAGAGTTGCTGCCACCGCACCCCTTCGCCATTTTGCACATCTTTTCTGAGGATGCGACCGGTGATCAGGGGCAAAAATTCAGGAGATATGCCGGGACTCAAGACTTTTTCGGTTCGCAGGGCCGCCACGTCAGCGGGGGCAATGATTGCTCCCGCTGTCATGGAGCGCATATAATGCAGGGAGCGGTTTGTTCTACCGTAATTTGCGCTTTCCGCTGGGGAAAGCCGCTTTATTCCGTCCCCCAAAACGTTGCGGACTTTTTCGGATCCATAGCGCCCCTCAAATTCCGCGATTATCTGTGTTTGCCCCTGAGAAAAACCATTTTCTCGAATCATCTTTTCCGCTTTGCGTACCTCCCTGGTCATTTCCGCGAATTGCGCCGGTTCAAGAGCCACCGGGTCGTCCAGCCCTACAGTCGTTCTGCTCAAAGTGATATGTTTTTCAATCATCCTTCCGCCAACGGCCACGGACAAAACCGGGACCAGCGCCGGGTCAAGGGAATGGTCGCTGATACCAGTTTGCACACCGAAAATGTCCCGCAAGGTTCGTATCAGATTGACATTGTATTCTTCCTCCGGGGCAGGGTAGGCGGTCACGCAATGAAGGAGCGTTATGAAGGGCAGATCAGAGAGCGGCGAGAGGGCTTTTTCAATATCCCCCAGAGTGGAGACGCCGGAGGAAAGGATGATCGGGATCGGCTTTTTGCCTGTGATTTGCCGGCCTCTGTTTGCCTTTGCCAGAGCTTCCAACAGAGGATAGTGATTCAGTTCAGGGGAAGCGATTTTTACGGCGTCCGGGGTAAGGGCAAGCAGTTCTTCCAGACTTTGCAGGCCAAAGGGGGAACAGATGAAGCCGCACCCAATGGAGCGCGCATATTCCGCGGTCCGGGCAAAGAAGTCCGGCGGGACTTCCAGTTCCCGGAAACGGTCATACAGCCGAATTTGGCCGCCGGGCAGGGGGACAAATCCGGTGTCGGGGTGCAGGATTTCTTGTGCATAGACCCACTGGAATTTGACAAAATCCGCTCCGGCATCCCGCGCCGCCCGGATAAGTTCCCCGGCTTTTTGGAAGGACCCGCCGTGAGCAGTGCCGATTTCCGCCGCAATGGCAACATGGAAATCTTCTGGCCGGGCAGCGGTTTCATTCGCGTTCATACCATGACCTTTGTTTTTGCCAACAGGTCAAGGAGCCGTGCCATAAGAGGGAAAGATTCTGGAGACAGGGACTCCTGGCAATCCGCCGGGCTATGAATGAGCCGCCATGTTTCGGGCAGCCGCGACTTGATTTCCGGGCTTGCTCCGGCGTTTTTGAGCGCCGCTGTTTCCAGAACTTTGTCTTCCCGCAATTCCCGAAGATATTGGGTGGCCTCTCCGGACGGCAGCACGGTAATCGCCACAGCCGGAATCCCGCAGGCAAGGAATCCCGCATTGTCGCTATAAGGAACCGGAAGTGTGAGCCAGTTTTCCGGCGAAGCGGCCCGAAGCAGTTCACCGGTGCGGCGGTAAAGGCCGTCAAACCGGGACTTGAAGACAGCGGAACCGCTATTTTTCACCCCCGCGCTGGAAAGTACCAGCACAGTCCCCCTGCCGCAACTGTCAAAGGCATACACATCGTCATTGATAATGCCCAGCGCTTTGAATCCTGAGGCAAGGCCGAATGCGCCCTGGGCCTTCACGCTTCCGCTGGAACCCAATTCCTCTCCGTCGGTAAAAAAAATCCGCACATTGTGCACCCCGGGAAAATTTCTGAGCCGGACAGCCCAGTCCATAACCTGAAAAATCGCGGCGCTGTTGTCATTGGCGCCGGGACTGCCCTCTGCCCGGTCATAGTGAACAACCACAGTTTTAAGCCGGAACAATGGGCTATAGGCGGAAGCGGGAAAATGCACGAAAATATGGCGGGAAGCAGCAAGGTGAATAACCGAGGTTTTTATTCCCTGGGCCGCTAAAAAATCAATAATAAATTGACGACGGTCACAATCAGGAGCGATAAAAGCAGAAAAGAGCGCAGGTAACATATCCATAGTGAAAACGCGCCTTTGGGTGGCTATGCATATAAAAAGAAAGGCGTCTTACCAAAGCAAGACGCCCCATTTCCCGATCGGTTAATACCGGTTGTTATAACCGCCTTCTCGGTTGCCGCCGAAATTTCTCCGGGGCGGACGTGAATCCCGCGGTTTATCTTCCGCGATGTTCACCCGGACTTGCCGTCCGTCAAGTTCTTGACCGTTCAACGCCGCAATAGCGGTATTGGCGGCTTCCGCGTCAGCCATTTCGACAAAACCGAAGCCTTTTGACTGATCCGTGTAGCGATCCTTTATCACCACCGTTGAAGCAACTTCCCCATACTGCGAAAAAGCAGTGGTCAAAGTTTGTTCCGTAGTGCGATAACTGAGGTTCCCTACATAAATTTTTTGAGCCATTTCCATTCCTTTGCCGGCTATTCCGGCCTATTTATCAGCATATACGGAATTATCAGATTTGTCAAGGCAAATTCCAGTTAATCAGCGTTTTTTTTATCAAAAAATTGACAAAAAAGCTTGTCTGCGTTCCGGTCAACCAAATCTGACAGCGTTTCAGCGTCAATTTGCAGCAAATCTGAAGCAAACCGGTACACTTGCTCAACCAGAACCGGGGTGTTCATAGCGCCGCGGAAAGGAACCGGCGACAGATACGGGGCATCGGTTTCCAGCAGGAGCCGGTCTTTAGGAACAAAGGCAAGCAATTTTTTCATATCTTCCAGACGCGATTTTTTTGTGTATGTAATCCCGCCCGAAAAAGAAATATACCAGCCCCGCTCAAGAAACGCGCGAGCTTCGTCAATACCATAGGAAAAACAATGAATCACTCCATTATCATAGCTCAGATTTTTGATACACGAAAACGTCCCGTCAAAGGCATCCCTGGAATGGACGATGACCGGAAACTCAAATGCGCGGGCAAGTTCAAGTTGCGTTTCAAACAATTCCGCTTCTCCCCGGATGATTTGGGCGTCAAAATCATTTTCGTTCCGTCCGTCTGCTCCGCCTGGATTCCAGTGATGATCAAGCCCGCATTCCCCCACCGCGCAAACCTGGCTGAGCTCCGCACTCACGTGCGACTTCAGAGCCGCGGTCTGTGCGGCGCGGTCCTGTATCGCATCCACCCCAGGCCAGATACCGGCGGAAAAATGAAGCATGAGCGCCGCACGGTTTTTGGCGTCGCCGGCCTCCTGAATAATTCTTTCCGCAAGAGTAAGACGATGAGGAAGGTCATCGCATTTAGTGCCGATGTCCAAGGCAAAGGCGCAGTTCCGCTCCGCCAGTTGCCGGAAGACCTGGGGCAAATCAACGCCCTGTTCCGCCAGATATGCCAGATGAAAATGAGTATCAGAAAACATAGTCCCTCACACTTTATAATTTTACCCACAGGGTTTTGCCGATTGTCCAGGCATGGGACAGTCCGCCTCGCCCGGAAACAGCCGGCCGCCCAAAGCGAATAGAACAGAGCCGGAAAACCCGCAGCGTCTGTTCCTGAAAACCGCCCGGGACTTCCGGTAATTCCCATGACGGCGAATCCGGGGAGAACGCAGTGATGATACCGCTTTGCATGAATGTTCCCTGTTCCGGACTGATAATCACCGGATATTCCACAGCGTTCCCCGTGACCACCGGGGGCAAAATCCGGCAGCCGGTAATTTCTTTTTTCCAGACTTCCGGCGGTTTTTCCGGGCCTGACAAAAAACAACAAAAAGGCAGCGTCCGATACAGGCGGACGCCGGATTGGGCTGCTATTTTGAAAATCTCCTGTTGTTCTGCGGCGATTTCTCCCAGCACATTGCCGTGGGGAATCAGGGCGATTACAATGTCCAAGGGGGTTTGTTCCATTGTATATCGATGTTGTATTTTTTCTCCGCACCCACCGATGTGGGCGGGCCGTGACCGGGCAGCATAACGGTGCTGTCATCCTGGGACAGAATTTTGGCTTCCATGATTGAAATCAGCCCTCCCTTGGCATAGTTGCTGTAGGTCTTTCCGATAAGCCCGGCAGTGATCACATCGCCAGTAAAAATTACCCGTCCGATTTGAAACGCCATGGAGTCAAAACTGTGTCCTGGAATAGAGAAGTAGCGCACTTCCATCCCCGCGATGCGCAGCACTCCGTCATCTTTGATAACGATAGTCTGACTGCTTGCCACTTCGTAATCCGCCGCGTAAATCTTTGGTTCGTATATTTTCCGCAGGGTGGAAAGTCCGCGGATGTGCCCGGCGTGATTGTGGGTAATCAACACCGCATCCAGATGATAGGGGCCGCTTTCAATCTGGGCAAGAATTTTTGGGTGTATCTTGCAGGGATCTATCATCAGGGCCTGCATGGTCATTTCATTGATAACCAGATAGCAGTTGGAGAACTGTTCAATGTTGAGGTAGGAATATATTTTCATCGCTTTTTCTCCATGCTTTCCGAAAAAATTGCCTCTTTGGTATTCGATGACTTGAATGAGACATTGCGTTGAATCAGTCCCAGAAAATTGGTATTGGTGATATTGCAGTTAACGATGCTGGTGTCAGTCAATTCCGCCCGGATAAATCGGGAATTATATAAGTCGCTGTCATTGAATGTGGAGCGCTCCGTGGTGATTCCCGAAAAATTGCTATGAAACAGGTCTGAACCCACAAAGGATGTCTGCTTGATGCGTGCGCCTGCGAAAGAGGCGAAGTGCATGTCTGCATTATTGAATCGGCAGTCCGTAAACCCCGCAAAATCAAAAACCGACAGCCTGACCCGAATTTTTTCTGCCGTCACGTCGGTGAAAGAACAATTCTGAAACGAACACCCGTAAAACCGTTTGCCTGAAAGGTCGAGGTTTTTGAATTCCAGTCCCGACACATTGATGCCTACGATTTTTTCGTTGTTAAGAATGAACCGGATAATTTTTCCCGCCCAGAATTCCGCATCCGGAGTATGCCTGAAACAGAAAACTCCGCCGTACTCAGGAAATTCTGCCGCGCCGGGAACAAAAAGCGCTGGTTTTTGGCAGCCCGGATACTCGCATATTGAGAGCCCAAACATGGGTGTATACTAGGCTATTTGGAAGGTTGCGTCAACGTGGAATTTAATTCCCCGCATCGCTTGAGCAATTCAACTCGTTGAGCAGAACATTTTTTGTGTTCTTCGGTTGCTCCGGTGATTTTACCTTCCAGACCCGTGTTTTCCTCGGTAAGCTTTTTAATCCGTTTGATATTCTCCCCCAGCCGTTCCGTGCTCTGGCGCATGAGTTTTGCGGCGGTATCAATCTGTACCGTAAGGTTGAAGATTTCCAGTTGGATCTTGCAGAGCGCCGCATCCCGGCGGATTTCTGCTATTGTTTGTACCAGCGGAACAAGTTCTTCCGCCGCGCTCTGCAATTCCGTGCCGTCGGAGGAAAGAACCGAATCAGCGTATGTCTGGCCTGTCTGTGCCGCCAGGTCTTCTTCCTGGGCAGCCGTCCCGGCAATGAGCCGGTTAAGCTCCTTGAGACGGGCGGGAACAATAGCGGCAAACACCCGGATGCCTCCGGTGAGAACGCTTTGCCCCAAGTCTACTCCGGTGACGCCCTGGTCTTTCAAAGTCTGGATATTGCCTTCAAACTGGCCGGCCAGGGTTTTCTCCTGGCGGGTTATCGCGGTTCCTGCGTCTTCAAGTTTCCGGCATTCCTCATAGACCCGCATAATTCCGGTGTTTAGGGAATCTGTCTTGGCCAGCTTCGCCAGTCCTTCAGATGCGAATGCCGCGTCTCCTGCCTTGCGGTACAACCGAGCAAGCTGGTTTTCCATTTGCCGGACACCGAGGGACTTGGATGATGAGCGCAGGGCAGAAGCGATTCGACCGAACACATTTTTATCTTCCCCATCCTCGTCCGAATCATCCGCCATCTGAATCTTTGTCTGCAAAAAGGCAATTTCTTCATGATACCCGGAAAAAAATTCCGCCAGATTTTCGGTATATCCCTCATAAAGCGCCTGACCGAGCTGTTCATATGCGGCGGCCTGGGCAGAGTCATGTTCTTTTTGGGTCTTTTTCAGTTCAGCGAGCTGCGCCTGAATTTCCTTCTGGAACGCCGAAATATCCCCGATAGCCTGAATTTTTTTCGCCAGGCATTCCTTTTGTTTTTCAAAGTCTTCATAGGCGTTCACATTCTCCGGAGAAACCAGTACGCTGCCGGATTGCAGGAGCGCGAAACCGAGAGCGGTCTCCGCCTGCATATTGTTTTTTGCCAGGGCGGATAACCGCCGGACATAATCGGATTTATTTTCATCACGCATGGAAACAGTATACTATACCGGAACTATTTTTTCAAGTATTTTCGCGATTATGTATCCGTTTTCAGGGCGCACCGCAAAATCCGACGCTTGACCGCGCTGGAACCGCCGGTGAAGTCTGCGATGCGGCATCGGATGTCCCGGCGCGTTGAGTTCTGCCCATAGGGGCAGGTGCAGGCCGCCTTGAGGATGCCTTTTTCCGCGGCGCAGGCGATAATCTGTGTTTCCTCGGCATATCCCAGGGGCCGAATCAGACTGACGGGGTACTTGCGGTAGTCCAGGCGCAAGGGCATGGCGGACAGTTTCCCCTGGCCGCACATATTCATGAAGAACGTTTCGATGATGTCGTCCAGGTGATGCCCCAGGGCGATTTTATTAAAACCGTGCTCCACGGCATATTTGAGCAGCTCTGTCCGGCGCTGGGTGGAGCACCAGTAGCAATTCATCTTTTTGCCTTCCTTGAGCCGTCCGATAACCGGCACAAACAGGTCGTGGAAAGGGATGCCCCATTCTTCCAGCCCTTGGGCCAGGGCGGATTTTTTGCAGCAGGCGCAAAAGTCGGTGGATATGTGGACAGCCTCAAGAATATACTCTTTTTTGAGGGCGGGCCGGCAAGACGAAAGCGCCCAGGCAAGCGTCGTGGAATCCTTGCCCCCGGAAACGGCGAGCAAAATGCGGTCTCCTTTTTCGACAAGGCCGCCTTCCAGCACCGCCTTGACGACCAGCTTTTGTACCGTGTTTGAAGCCGCGCTTTTGCCCGCGCTCATAAAGCGCTGTCTCCGGTCATTTGTTTGGCCAGTATGTCGCTGGGGTCGAATTCCAGAACAGTCAAAAACCACGACAGGGCTTCTTCTTTTTTGCCGCGCCGGAGGGCAAGCATCCCCATGTTTGACATGATTTTTGTGTTTTCATTTTCCAGGGCCAAGGCTTTATGCAGATATTTTTCACTTCCGTCAAATTCTTCCAGTTCCATGCAGCAAATCGCCAGTTCATTGTACGTGTCGGCGTTGGACGCGCCGTGTTCCACGGCCAGCAGAAACGCGGCTTTTGCGTCCTGCCAGCGTTTCACGCGGCGGAGTCCCCAGCCCAGCAAAAACCATGCGTTCCACACTTCCGGGTTTTTCTCCAAAAATTGCCTGACAAGCTTAATCCCCTGTTCTTCCTCGCCTTTTGAGATGAGATCGTACGCGCCCTTAAACTGCTTGTCCGTCAGATTTTGAGCATTGATAGTATTGACCATCTCGGCGGCGCGTTCAATCTTATAGGCCTTGTTTTCGTCCTGTCCGTCATCCAGTGTCCCTGACTCAAGGGCAAGATAGGTTTCAAAACAGTCCTGGGCCTGAGTAAAATCCTGTGTTTTCAAATAAAAAAAGCCTGCGTTAAAAAATGCGTCAGGCAGGGAAGGTTCCGCATCCATAGCTTCCCGGTAATACCCGAGGGCTTCCGCGTCAGAGTCGTCCGCCTCTCTGGCAAGTCCGGACTTCCGGTAGTAATCTGCCCGCTGGTCCAGCATAACTGCGGTGTTCAGTGCCGCCGTCATATCCGCCGGGTCAAGCCCCCTGAGGGACGCGAAAAGTTCCTCGGCGATTTCAAAGTTTTCATTCCGCGCCTTGAGAATGGCCGCTTCCCCCAGTTCCTGCTTGATACCGGGGCGCGCCGCAAGCAGCAAATTGCGATAGTAATCTATATGCGAATTTGCCTGGTCGTAAGCAAGTACGGTGAGTATCCCGGCAAAAATCATTTCCTGAGTAAGTCCGTTCAAGGCAAAATCATCCGCCGGCTGTTTTTGTACGGGAAGCGGAATTGACGGGTCAAGGTAAAAATGGCTCTGTTCAGGGGTGGGTCCGGGGATACACCCCCAGGAAAAACTTTCAGGCAGAGAAATAAAAACCAGGGAATCCAGAGGATTTGACAAAGCCATGCCTTATGCCGGCTCGCTTTCCGGTGTTGTATTTTCCGAAAGCGCATCGGTAGCGGAAAACCAGGGAACATTTTGTTCAGCCGTTTGCACGGTTCGGTGCTGGCGGGACAAATAATTATTGATTCTTATTTTATATGTCATGGGGATCATATTCGGCGCATATTGAATCATTGCCATCGCCGTATTTTTTTTACCCTCCACCAGCGATATATTTATAATCACCCCCGGCAAGTCAAGAGGAGTTTCTATATCATCAAATTCAAGCCGGATAAGCACGTTTTTATCTTTGAACGGGCCGTTGATATCGAAAAGCAGCACCCGTGCGCCCGAAAACGCCAAGTCACAAATAACACATTGCTGGGTGGCGCCTCGCAGGACGATTATGGCTTCGCTTTTTGCCAGCCCCAGTTTATGGATTGTCTCTGCTGAAATAGTCGCCCGTTCGTCTTTTTTTTGTACCGCATTGACATTGGCATCCGAATACTGCCCAAGAATTTCGATAAGATCGTCAGGCGGCCGCTGAGTGAAGGCCAGGGTGATGATAACCAGTTCTTCAGAATTCGCATAAGGGGCAATATTGGTAAGTTTGGCGGAAATAAAAAAACTAATAGGCGACCCGCTGAACTGAGAAAAACTGATACGTAAATTGACGCAGCCTTTTTCTTGCTGTAATTGGGGAAACCCGCCGCTTTTTGTGCCGATTATAATTTTTGCCTGTGACATGGACAGTGAATTGATGAGGCATGGCCATTGAGAATTTGACAGTTTGATAAATACCTGTCTGGGGTCAAGATTAAGGGTTTGCACAACATCGGTTGAAAAAATAATTTCAATATCCCGGTATGCATTATAGTATTTCGCCAGTTGCTGACTTGTTAACGATGGCATATGTTTGATAATAGGACATTTTACAAAAAACGTCAATATCAGAATAATAGAGATTGGTGGGCTCCCCAGCCCTCCGCGCCTCCGCGTGAAGACCCTTCACAGCCCCGTATTGCGGACCCTCTTACGCCGGGAAGTGCCTCCCTCTTACGCCGGGAAGTGCCTCCCTCTTACGCCGGGAATTGCCCCCCTATTGCGCCTCCGTGTGAGGTCTTTTCCCCATACAGCCCCACAGGGGGAAGGGTGTCAAGCGGCCTGCGTGGTTTGTTTCTGGCCCTGAAAGTCAAGATATTGACACCTCCCGCCCTCCTGAGGTATGGTATCCCCCGCGAGGTCTGCTTTGACAATTACTGAAAAATACGACACTCTGCTCACCCTCATTGCCGGTCATGGCAGCGCTGTTGTGGCCTTTTCCGGAGGCGTGGACAGCTCGTTCCTCTGCCACGCCGCCTTTCAGGCCCTGGGCAAAGATGCCCTGGCCGTGACTATCGTGTCCCCCATGCTGCCCAAAAGCGAGCTGGATGCGGCGGCGGCGCTGGCCCGGCAGGTGGGGATCGAACACATCCTGGTACAGGAGGATGAGATTGACGAGGCGGTGGCGGCAAACCCCAAAGACCGCTGTTACCATTG
>JAITOJ010000157.1 GCA_031290005.1 Treponema sp.
TGGGAGGCGGAAAACCAGATTGAGCAGATGCTTTCCGGCCTGGGGCTGGAGGAGGAATACCACGGCCGCATGATGGGCGAGCTGGACGAGAGCCGCAAGGTGCGGGTGCTCCTGGCTCAGGCCTTGTTCGGGGAGCCGGACATCCTGCTTCTGGACGAGCCCACCAACGGGCTTGACCTGGAGTCCATCGGCTGGCTGGAGGACTTTCTCATCGACTTTCCCAACACGGTGATCGCGGTGAGCCACGACCGGCACTTTCTGAACGCGGTGTGCACCTATGTCTGCGACATCGACTATGGCAAAATCAGCCAGTTCAGCGGCAACTACGATTTCTGGTATCAGATGAGCCAGATTATGCAGCGTCAGTCCCGGGACCAGGCCAAAAAGCGGGACGAGAAGATGAAGGACCTGCGGGAGTTTATCCAGCGGTTCGCTTCCAACGCCGCAAAGAGCCGCCAGGCCACCAGCCGCAAGCGGGTGTACGACCGGCTGGCCCTGGAGGAGCTGCCGGTGACGAGCCGCAAGTTTCCCTACGTGGCGTTCAAGAGCGGCCGGGAAATCGGCAGCAACGTGCTCCGCATAGAAAAGCTGAATTACGCGGCCGAGGGGATTCCGCTGCTCAAGGATTTCTCGCTCCTGGTGAACCGCACGGACAAAATCGCCTTTGTGGGCATCGAGCACAAGTCCAAGTCGGTCTTGTTCGATATTATCGCGGGGCTGCTTCCGGCGGCGGGCGGGGATTTTTACTGGGGGCAGACCACGTCCTTTGCCTACATGGGGCAGGACAATTCAGCGTTTTTTGACAATGCCCTGAATATCACCGACTGGCTGCGCCAGTATTCGCCGGAGCAGGACGACGCCTATGTGCGGGGCTTTCTGGGCCGGATGCTTTTTTCCGGCGACGAGTCCCTGAAGCCCGTGAAGGTGCTGTCCGGGGGCGAGCGGGTGCGGTGTATGCTTTCAAAGCTCATGCTTTCCGGCGCGAATGTGCTGATTTTTGACGAACCCACCAATCATCTTGACCTGGAGGCGATTACCAGCCTGAACGAGGGGCTTATCAACTTTCCCGGGGTCGTGCTGTTCAACAGCCACGACCACGAGTTTATTTCTTCCATCGCCAACCGGATTGTGGAGATTACCCCCAAGGGCAGTATCGACCGCATGATGCCATTCGACGATTATCTGGCGGACGATCAGGTGCGGGAATTGCGCATGGAGGCCTACGGCGAAGCGGGGAAGAAGATACGGTTTTAGGGGTAGAGGATTCTTCTCAGCGTAAGAGGGTGGCGCTGGCGCTCGTAAGAGGGGTACACTTACGCTCGTAAGAGGGTGGCGCTTACGGGCGTAAGAGGGGTACACTTACGGGCGTAAGAGGGGTACGCTTACGGGCGTAAGAGGGGTACGCTTACGGGCGTAAGAGGGTGGCGCTTACGGGCGTAAGAGGGTGCCTCATACGCCGGGATTTTGCGCCATTCACGGAATGGCGCTGGAACAGCCGTCGCAGGGTGCCGAATTCCGAATTGTTTCAGGCGAGCCTGCCGTCCCCCCATTCCCGGCGGACGTTGGATATGAAAACTTCCGTTACTTCGGTGCAGTCTGCTCTGCGGAAAGGCTTGCCCAGTTCTTCTTCTTCCAGAATCCGGTCGCTCCGGCCTCTGGAAACATTTGTCAGGATTTTTTCCCGGAAGGGTTCGGTTTTTCCCGCGATAAGTTTGGCGATTGCCTTGTCTTCCAGGGAAAAAAGCTCTTTTTGTATAATTTCGTCCGCCACTGATGCCACGTCGTCCGCTGTAAAAAGCATACTCCGCAGTTCCGCCGCCAGGGCCGGGTCGGTTTCAGAAAGGTTTGCCAGGATGATTTCACCGGTGTAGGCGGGCAGTTTTTTCAGGATTTCCGCCAGAGCGCCCCGACCGTCCACCCGATCGCCCGCGGCGTCTTTATGAGAGGCAAGCAGTTTTTCATGCACGGTCTGGTCAACCATGCGCACTATTTCCGCGGCGACCGGGGCGTTCTTTGCCATACGCCGGATGATGTTCTTCTGGGTTTCCTTGTCCATGAGGCCCAGAGCCGCGGCGGCAAGGGGCCGGTTGACGCGGGAGAGCACCAGGCACTGAGTGGCGGGCAGTTCGTCCCGCAGAAGGAGATACAGATGCTCTCCGTCAACCCCGTCCAGATATTCAAAGGGTTTTCCATCCCGAAAGGGGACGGCTTTGTCCAGCACTTCCCCGGCTTTTTCTTCACCAAAGGCCTGTTCCAGAATAGTCCGGGCAGTTTCCACTCCGCCGGATTCCCGTGCCTTTTCAATCAGGGACTGAAATTCTCCCAGGATGTCTGACGCCTCCTCTGGGGCCACCCGGCGGATTGAGGCGATTTCGGGGATGATTTTTTCTGTCTGGGCGCGGGTAAAGTGGGAAAGCACTTTTGCCGCATGGTCGGTTCCGATAAGGAGCAGGAACTTGGCCACCCGGCGGTATATCGTGTCCGGGGAGAGGGGAGGGCCGGCTACGGCTTTTAAGAAACCAGCTTCTTCTGACGCCAACCGGCTGCCAGATGTTTCCGGCAGCGCCGCCGGTTCTTTGCCCGCGGCTTTTTGGTAGGCCGCAAGCCGCTTGTCGTTTGCCTTCATGCCCTGATAATAACGCGATTGTCCAAACACCGCAAGTCCGCCTCATTATTTTCTTAAATCTGCCGATACTTGTAGGTAAGGAGTACACTATGGAACGGGTAAGCACCGCCATGACTAACAATGATTTACAGTATCGTTTGCGTTCCCAGGAGAACGCGCTCTACAGGATGCGCAGCCAGATTACAAGCCGGCAGCAATTGTCGCGCCTGAGGGATGACCCCATAGCCGCCGGTCATCTGGTGCGCTATGATTCCTACCTCACCCGTATAAACGGATTTGAGGAAAACGCTAAAAAACTTACTGACAAGTTTTCCGTGGCCGAAGGGTATCTCACCGAATCCGTGAACGTTATGCACCGGATTCGCGAACTGGCTGTCACCGGCGCGAACGGCACGTTCACCCCGGATGACCTCAAAACAATGGCTGTGGAAGTCAACGAGTTATTGAAAGAACTAGTACAAAACGCTAATGCTGTCGGCCCTGACGGAAGCCTGCTCTTTGCGGGAACCCGCGCAAAGGGCGCCGCTTTTGAAGCTGAAATGGGCGACGTTCCCCATGCGGCGGAACCAATGATTACCGCTGTGCGCTATCAGGGCAATATCGAGGGAAACAAGATCGAAATCGACGAAACCCATTTTATGGACGTGAACAGCGCGGGAAACCGTATCTTTTGGGCAGAACCCCAGCGGCTGTATTCCGAACGGGATGGCCGGGCCTACCAGGCTCCCGCAGACGGCAGCATCGCCGTGGACGGAGTGGAAATCCCCATTAAAACCGGGGACAACATCTACGCAGTGGCGGCAAAAATAAACGATTCCGGGGCGGCGGTCAGGGCAAGTATTGATCCGGTAATCCAGGGCCTCAACCTGGAAACCACCGATTCCCGCCAGCTTTGGCTTGAAGATAATCAGGGGTCAACCCTGTTTGACCTGGGGGTCATTAAGGACAGCGCCCAGCGGCCTCCGTACAATATCGGCGACGGGGCAAGGACAGCCGGAGCGTCCCTGTTTGACTCGGTAATTTCCCTTAGGGACGCCCTGCTTTCCGGTGACCAGGAGGCCATCGGCGGCAAGGTGCTGGGCGTCTTGGACCAGGGGTTTGAAAACCTCACCCGGCGAATGGCGGAAACCGGTTCGGCCTACGAGCGGGCCGCCCTGAATGCGGAGCGTAACTCCGTCACTGCCTACAATACCACTGCCATGATCACCCGGGAGGGAGTCCTGGACGACGCCGGTTTTGCCAAGGCATATACTGATATGAAGATGATGGAATATGCGAGGGAAGCCACCATGAGCGTGGCAGCCAAGCTCTATTCCAGCACTCTGCTGAATTATATAAGGTAAGGTGAAATGCCAATGACTGTTGAAACCAAGACACGGGGGACCGTGGAAATCAGTGAAAAGCAGCAGCTCCTTTTTCCCCAGGGGCTTCTGGGCTTCGAAGACTGCACCGGTTACGCCCTCATCGAAAGCGAGTACGAGCCGTTTTATTGGCTCCAATCCCTGCAAGACCGCAATCTGGCCTTCCTGGTGGTCGACCCCTTCCTCATCCGCAAGGACTACGAAGCCGACATTGACGACCGCGCCCTTGAGCGCATCGATTCTCCTTCGGCGGAAGACCTGCTGGTTCTGGCGATTCTGACGGTTCCCCAGGGGAACGGCCCGGTGACAGTGAATTTACAGGGGCCCTTGGTGATTAACAAGCGCACCAACCGGTGCTTTCAGGCGGTTTTGGGCGATCCCCGGTGGACCACCAGGCACCACACTGCGCCGGACAAGCAGGGGCTGCCATGCTGATACTGACCCGTAAACTAAACGAAAAAATCAAAATCGGCGACAATATCACTGTAACGATTATCGAAATCCGCGGGGACCAGATAAAAATTGGCATTGAGGCTCCCAAGGACGTAAAGGTGTTCCGGCAAGAGGTGTTTCAGGCGATTCGTCAGCAAAACAAAATTGCGGCGGTCATTGCCACAGATAACCTGGATGCTCTCAGAAATCTGACCGGAACAATCAAGAACAAACAGGCTTAAAGCCGGATTATCCGCGAATGGGTAAGTATCTCATTCCCGGTTTCGGTGATGAGTATGTCGTTTTCCCAGCGGCAGCCGCCCAGTTCCGGATCATAGAGGCCCGGCTCAAGGGTAACGGTCATCCCGCTCTTGAACAATTTGTCCGGTTCTGTGGTTTGCCGCACCAAAGGCGCTTCGTGAGTTTCAAGGCCGATTCCGTGGCCCAGACCGTGGGGCATTTTCCGTTTTTCTTTGGCGAAAATCTCCGCCGCCTTTTTGGCCGGGGCAAACACCGGGGTATCTTTTTTGTAGAGTTTCAAGGCTTCCGCATAGGCTTTTTCCACCAGGGCAATCTGTTTTTCCTGTTTTTCCGATAGTTTTCCTTTAAGGAATGTAACCGTAACATCGCTCCGGTAGCCCTGCCAGGTTACGCCAAAGTCCAGGATAGACATACCCTCGCCGGGAAAAGCTCCTTTGGTATAGGATGGGAAGCAATGAATACCGAAACTGCGCTCCGGCCCTGCGGCAAGGATGCTGAAAGCTGCGCCCTCGCATCCCCGGTTTCGGCATTCCCGTTCAATTAACAGAGCCGCGTCAATTTCGGTTTTTATACCGCCGGATTTGCTTTCTTTTTCAAGCAAATCAATCAATTCATCGGTTATCGCCGCTGCCTGGCGGATGCAGGAGATTTCGTAGCTGTCCTTCACTGAACGCAGTTCTGTTACCGCCTGATGAGCGCCCCCTCCCTCGTTACAGCGCACATTGTAAAATTTTAATTCCTGCACAGCGCATAAAAATTCGGGATACGATGTGGAAGGGGGGATTTCGATTCTTGTATCTGTGGGAATATCCAGCTTCTGTAAAACTCCCTGAAGGGCGCTTAACATTTTGAGTTTGTAATCTGTAAAAGAAATAATTATATCCGCGTGAGCCGTTTGCGAGGCCAGGTTAATATCCCAGGGAAGCAACACCGCTTCTCCGCTGGCGGCAAGTATCAATACCGCGTCTTCCGGATGACCGGTGAAATACCGGATTGCGCTTTCCCTTCTTGCCTCGGAATCCTGAAAGACTACTGCCGCGACCTCATGGTCAATCAGCCATTCATACAGTTTGTTTCTGCGGTTTTTATACAATACATTAAAGTCAATGTTCATAATTAGTCCTCATTTTCCAGACGTGACGCGGTGAATACCGCCCAAAATATATCTGTCTTTTACTACTGCCAGCAAAGATACACCAATTCCCGCAAAAAGCATAGTCCCCAGGAGCAAAAAAAGTCCCTGGGATACAATTCGGGACAAGCCTGAAAAAGGGGCGAGCAAATAGGGTTTCGCCGCATACAGGACAGCCCCCGCGGCCAGAGAAATTCCTGTGATCTTGAGCACATACCACAGGGTTGGCTTGATAACCGAAACGACTTTAACGGTCCGGGTTTTCCCCAGGAAAAGAAACAGAACCAGGGTATTTACCGCACTGGCAATGGAAAGCGCCAAGGCAATACCGGAACCGGCCATGGGCCCGACGAGCAGACATGCCAGAATGATATTGAAGACAAAGCCGGTTATCCCCGCCAGGGTAGGAGATTTGGTGTCTCCCTGGGCGTAAAATGCCGGAGCGATAATCCGGTTTACGGCGATAAAGAACAGTCCACTGATATGGTACAAAAAGACTCGGAGGGTAAGGGCTACGGACTCGTCGGTAAAATTACGGTTTTTATAAATCAGAATAATGATATTTTCCCCGGTGACCAGAGAAAAAAACGTGACCGGAATAGTTATCAGGGCGATGATTTGGATGGCTGTGGCGAGCATGTGGTTAAAGGCCTCCCACTGTTTGTTTTTTACCATCCCGGACAGGTCGGGCAGAATTACCGTGCCGATGGATACCGCAAAAACTCCCAAGATCAATTCCTGGAGCCGGAGAGAGTATTGCAGGCTTGACACTATGCCGCTTCCCGCTTTACCCGCCAGCGCGGTGGATACTACGTCGTTGAGCTGGTAAGCTGCCATGCCGATAATAGTTGGGCCGATACGAGCCAGCACCTTCCTCACTCCCGCATGGGAGAAGGCTTTGCCCAGACCCGTAGGCCGGGGTTTCCAGCCATTTTTCAGCACAAAAGGGAGCTGGAATGCCGCCTGTATCACCCCTCCCAGAAGCACCCCGAAGGCCATTGCCCGGGCGGGATTTTGCGTGTGAGGCGAAAGAATATATGTCGCACCGATGACAATCAGGTTGAACAATACGGGAGTGAAGCCCGACGGGGCGAATATTTTAAGGCCGTTCAGGATTCCCTGAAAAAAAGCGGCGATGGAAATAACAAAGAGATAGGGGAACATCAGGCGGGTGAGGAATACGGTTTCGGCAAGCGCGCCGGTTTTGGCGGTATCATAAAAGAACGGTACAATGAGCGGGGCTGCCAGAATACCGCACACTGCGACGAGGGCAGTAAAAAAAGAAACCACGGTAAATATTGAATTCACAAACTGCGCCGCATCTGTCTGGGCAGCTTCCTGGCCAGGCTGTTTTTCGATGTCTTCCAGATAGCCCTTAAAGGCCGGGATAAAGGCGACTGATATGCTGTTTTCCGCGAAAAGCCTGCGGAACAGGTTTGGAATCATAAAGGCGATTCCAAAGGCATCGGCCAGGGGCGACGTCCCCAAAAAAGCTGCCTTGGTCATTTCCCGCACCAGGCCCAGTGCCCTCGAGGCAAGGGTCAGCACTGAAAGCCGCGCTCCGCTGCCCAACAGGGAACTTTTCTTTTTCATGGTCAGAGCATAGCGTACTCGCGGTCTTTACGCAATGCGGCCCCTTGTCCAGACGCGGCGTTATAGTATATAGTATTGCATAATCAATTTTTCGTCCCCTGCGGACGATTTTATCAGGAGAAAGTATGTCCCTATCAGCATTGCAAAAGGCACGGTACGGTTATGCGCCGAAATTGCCGTCGGTTTTGAAAAATCCCCCCGCGGAAATCGCTATTGAGTTCGGCAAACCAACCTCCGCCATTTCTGACCGGGAGGAACTGCAAAAAGTGTTTGCCCGCACCTACGGCAAACCCATGGCATGCTTCAAAAAAGGCGCCAATCCCAATGCCCGCAAAAAACTCAAGGTGGGGGTGGTGCTTTCCGGCGGCCAGGCCCCCGGCGGCCACAACGTCATAGCCGGACTGTTCGACGGCCTCAAAAAAGGCAGCACGGATTCCGTCCTGTACGGTTTTCTGGGCGGCCCGTCAGGGCTTATCAACTGTCAATATAAGGAAATTACCGCCGCCCTCGTGGACGAATACCGCAATACCGGCGGGTTCGACATCATCGGTTCGGGACGCACCAAAATCGAAACCGACGGGCAGGTGGCGTCCTCCATCGAAACCGTGAAAAAGCTGGGTCTGGACGCGGTGGTGGTTATCGGCGGGGACGACTCCAACACCAACGCCGCGCTGCTGGCGGAACATTTTATCCAAAAGGGCCTGAAGACCCAGGTCATCGGGGTTCCCAAAACCATCGACGGCGACCTGAAAAACGAGTATGTCGAGACCAGCTTCGGCTTCGACACCGCTGCCAAGACCTACTCGGAACTGGTGGGCAACATCGAGCGGGATGCCAACAGCGCCCGCAAATACTGGCACTTTATCAAACTCATGGGCCGCTCGGCCAGTCACATCGCCCTGGAATGCGCCCTACAAACCCAGCCCAACATCTGCCTCATTTCCGAGGAAGTGGAGGCAAAAGAGATGACCCTGGATCAGGTCACGGAGGACATCTGCGCGGTTATCGCAAAGCGGGCGGAAAAGGGCGAGAACTTCGGGGTCATTCTGATTCCCGAAGGGCTGGTGGAATTTATCCCGGAAATCAAGAGCCTCATTCATGAATTGAACGACGAGATGGCCAAAAAAGCCGCGGAATTCAACGCCCTGGCCGGGTTTGCGGACAAAAAAGCCTGGCTCCAGAAGAATCTGTCCGCCCCTGCCTACGCCGCCTTTGCGTCCCTGCCGGAGTCTATCGCCGGGCAGTTTTTGGCCGACCGCGACCCCCACGGGAATGTGCAGGTTTCCCGCATTGAGACGGAAAAATTGCTGGCCCTGGCGGTGGAACAAAAGCTTGCGGAAATGAAAAAGGCCGGAACGTACAAAGGCACGTTCAGTTCCTACACCCATTTCTTCGGTTACGAGGGCCGCTGCGCCTTCCCGTCAAACTTTGACGCGGACTACTGCTATAGCCTGGGGTTCACCGCATTCCTGCTGACTGCCGGGGGCGTGACTGGCTATCTGTCGTCGGTACAGAACCTGACCGCCCCCGCTGACCAGTGGACTGCCGGGGGCATCCCGCTCACCATGATGATGAACATGGAAAAGCGTCACGGGGCGCAGAAGCCGGTGATTAAAAAAGCCCTGGTGGAACTGGAGGGCAAGCCTTTCAAGGCCTTCGCCTCCCAACGGGATGACTGGGCGGTGAACACCAGCTATGTGTTCCCCGGCGCGATTCAGTACTTCGGGCCGCCGGAGGTCTGCGGCCAGCCTTCAAAGACAATTCAACTGGAACACACCTGATTTTTTGCAGTAGACTATAAAAACTCCTGAAAAACAGAAAGTTTTTATAGTCTACTATAAAAACTTCTTGATTTTTGGGAGTTTTTATAGTAGACTATACTCATGGTACAGCGCGGGAATTATATTGAAAAGCTCAAAAAATTGCGGGATACGGAACTCATCAAGGTGGTCACCGGGGTCAGGCGGTGCGGCAAGTCTACTGTCTTGCAATTATTCAGCGAATATCTGCTGGAAACCGGCCTTGCGCCGGAGCAAATCATCTCTATCAACTTTGAGGATATCCGGTTTGAGGAACTGCTTGATTACCGGAAGCTCCATGCCTATGTGTCTGAACGGCTCGTGGACGGGAAAATGACCTATGTCTTTTTGGACGAAATCCAGAACGTACCGGACTTTCAGCGGGCAGTGGACAGCCTGTTTATCAAAAAAAATGTGGATGTCTATGTGACCGGCTCAAACGCCCGCCTCTTGTCCGGGGAACTGGCAACCTTGCTTTCCGGCAGATATATCGAAATTCCCCTGCTGCCGCTGTCGTTCAGCGAATATTACGAAATGAAGGGCGGCGATAAGCGCGAAGCCTTCACCGGATATTTCAGGAACGGGGGGTTCCCCTATGCGGCGGCCATTGCCGATGAGGAAATCAGGAATGAGTATTTGCGCGGCGTCTATAACACCGTGCTGCTCAAGGACATTGTGGGCCGGAAGCATATTGCCAATGTGGAGCTGCTGGAACGAGTCATCCGTTTTTTGTTCGACAATATCGGTAATTTGGTGTCCGCGAAAAAAATTGCCGACAGCCTTACTTCGTCGGGCATCAAGACAAGCCCCATAACTGTTGACAGCTATATTGAGGCCCTGATGGACGCCTACATTTTGTACCGCGCCGGTCGTTACGACGTGAAAGGCAAACAGCATTTACAGTCTCTGGAAAAATATTATCTGGTTGATGCGGGTCTCCGCCGGATGCTGCTGGGGGACTCCAACCGGGACATCGGGTATATTCTGGAAAATGTCGTGTATCTGGAATTGCTCCGCCGGGGATCTGAGGTGTCTGTCGGCAAGGTGGACGAGCAGGAGGTGGACTTTATCGCCCAGGCCGGAGGGGAGAAAACCTACTATCAGGTTGCCGCCAGCGTACTGGACGCCGCCACTCTGGAACGGGAGATTGCGCCGCTGGAAAAAATCAAGGATAACTACCCCAAGTGTATCCTGACCCTGGACGATATTCTCCGGGACGTGAACGGCATACGGCAGATGAATATCATCGACTTTTTGCTGGAGCGCGGGGCGACGGAGGCTCATCGTGGATAAAATTTATTCTCCCGCGGATTTTCTGGCCGCCATTTTTGATGAGGTCAATATCGGGGACTTGCGGGACGCGCAAAAATTATCCCGCGCCTGGAAAAGCATTGTTCTGGGCATCAAAGCTCCAAACCCGGAAACTGACCCGAACCGGGGAGAAAAAATGTACAGCCACAGCAAGCTGGTGGATTTGAAAAACGGGGTGCTTTTCATCGAAACCGACCATCCCGGCTGGAGCCAGATGTTTCAACTGCACCGGGACTATATTTTGACCGGACTCAAAAAGGCTGCCCCGGAATTGGAAATAAGCGCCTTGGCGCTCAGGCTGCAAAAATAAAGCGGTGTCTAAGCCCTTGACGAGTTGCTTGGTTTTCCGTATAGTTGTTATACAAACAAAAAATCTTTTTTGGAGGATATTATGAAGGTTACACCTTTAGCGGATCGTGTTCTGGTCAAACCCAAGAAAACCGAGTCAAAAACAGCGGGCGGGATTATTATTCCCGACACCGCTCAGGAAAAGACTCAGGAGGCTTCTGTTATCGCGGTGGGCGATGACAAGGAGAAAATCAAAGTCAAGCCCGGCGACCAGATCATACATGACAAGTATGCGGGAACCGCGATCAAAATTGACGGGGAAGATCATCTCATCGTCAAGGCCGATGACATTATTGCCATAATCGCGTAATCGCCACCGGCGGCCAGTTATGATGAAGGCGAAGTTACACCGTAACTTCGCCTTGCTTTTTTTCAAGCAGACACACAACCCAAGCTTCCACGATTTCTCCCCTGCCGACTTCCCCGGTTTTTTCTCCGGTCTTTGCTTTCACAAATACCGTCTCCGGGTCTGTCTCCAGGGTTTGCGCGATGGACCGGCGGATTTTGTCCCGGAAAGGCAGCATTTTGGGCTTTTCCAGCAGGACAACGCAGTCCAGGTTGACCAGACGCCACCCCGCCCCGCGCACATCTTTCCAGACGCGTTTCAGCAAGTCAGCGGAATCAGCGTCTTTCCATTGAGGATCCTCCGGTGGAAAACAGGAGCCGATGTCCCCCAGGCCGGAGGCGCCCAGGAGCGCGTCGCTCACGGCGTGAAAAAGCACATCCCCGTCAGAGTGGCCGTCCTCGCCTTTTTCAAAAGGAAGCTCCACGCCGCCAAGTACCAGCTTTCTGCCCATAATCAGCCGGTGCCGGTCATAGCCCAGGCCGGTGCGGAATTGCGGAAAGTCCTGACAGCCGGGCGTTTCCGGCTGATTTGCCGGGACAACCCCCAGGTCTTTGGGATAGGTGATTTTAATATTGTCGATTGACCCTTCCACTGCCGCAACCGGAGACTCAGAGCGCGCCCAGATTTCCGTGTCGTCGGTGCAGGCTTTTCCGTCCGCTGCTGCCTTGCGGTGGGCCTCGTAAAACGGCTGAAACCGGAAGCCCTGGGGAGTCTGCACTGCCCGGATACTCGACCGGTCAAAGTGCGCGGTCATAGTTCCCGCATCGTCCCCGGCGCCAAGTTGCTTGAGGGTGTCCACCGAGGGGATAACCGGCGCGGCCGCGCCGTATTTGTCCGCGGCGGCAATCACGGCGCGGATGACCTTTCCGCTCACAAAGGGACGCGCCCCGTCGTGCACCAGAACCAGGCCGGAAACGGATTGTTCCGCCAGGAATTCCAGGGCTTTGCGGACCGATTCTTGCCGGGTTTCGCCGCCGGGCACAAAGGCGATGAAAAAGGTGTGCGGCTTGCTCACGGCGCAACGGATTTGCGCTGAAGTAAAAAGCGCTTTTTCCGCTTCCAAGGCGAAAAAATCATAGTTTTGTTGCGGGAGGGTAATCACCAAAAATGCCAGATTCCGCAGGGAAAGAAATGGCTCCGCGGCCTGGGCAAGAACTGTTTTTCCGCCGGGAAGGGGTAAAAATTCTTTTTTTATGCCCCCTCCCATGCGTTCCGACGAACCGGACGCCGCGATGACTACCGAAACAGCAGTTTCATCACACCTCATCACCATCGTCCGCGTCATCGTCATCTTCTTCGCTGTCTTTATCGTCTCCGCTTACTGCTTCTTCTTCGTCGTCAGGCAGCACCTCTTCGGTTCCGTCTGAAAAATCCTCATCCTCATCATCGTTGAATGCATCAGTCTCGGCGTCCTTATTTTTGGCTGCCCGCCCGTCGGCGGGTTCAAGCCGGGCGTGAATCATGGCTTCTACTTCCTTTGCCGGTATTCCCAGAGAAAAAGAAATCTCATCCTCAAACAGTTTTTTTGCCGAATCATACAGCCGGCGTTCCTGAATAGGCAGGTCTTTGACTTTGCTCCGATGATACAGGCTGCGGACGATGGTGGCAATGTCGGCAACCGTACCCTTTTTTAACAGGTCAAGATTCATCTGATAGCGCAGTTTCCAGTCCGATGTGATAGGCTCAAAGTCCCCGCCTATCATATCCAGAGCCTGCTGGGCTTCCTCGGCAGGAACAATCGCCCGGATACCTAACTCACCCGCCTTATCCACCGGCACCATAATTGTCATGTCTGTTACCGCAAGATAAATCACATAATAGAGTAAGTTGGTATCCTTAAACTTTTTTTCCTGGATTTCAACAATTTTTCCAACCCCTTGGCTAGGGTACACCACTTTTTGTTCAACTACAAAAGCTGTATTTTCCACACTCATATTATAAATAGTATAACACAAATCAAGGTCTTGGTCAAATCCCCGAAAGCTGGGCAAGACTGCCGTTTTCCACCACCTGCCGGCCTCGGACAAAGGCGGCAAACAAGCCTTCGGCTTCGCCCGAGGGAGAGAGAAAAGTGGAAGTGTCGCGGAATTTTTCAGGGTCAAAGATAAGCATATCCGCCCGGCGGCCCGGCGCGAGCAGCCCCCGGTCAGTCAGGCCAAGCCGGGCCGCGCTCTGGCTGGTCATCTTGCGGATTGCGGTCTCCAGGGGAAGGACATGCCGCTCCTGAACAAAGTCCCGCAAAAAGCGTGGGAACGCGCCGGTGAGCCGAGGGTGCGGCCTGGTCATGTCGCCATAGAGAGCGTCCGAAATCAGGGACGAATAGGGAAGCCCCGCGATGGTGTCGATGTCCTCCTGGGACATGCTGCGGTTGAT
>JAITOJ010000011.1 GCA_031290005.1 Treponema sp.
TAAACACCCCGCCCCCCCCCCGCACCCATTTTTTTTCCCCCCGGGCGTGGGTTCCCCCCGCGGTTTTGTTAAAAAATTTAACCCCCCCCCCCCCCCCCCCCCCCCGCACCGGGCGTAACAAATCCGTACACCTGAGCAAGAATGTAATTCCGCGTCTGGTCGTCCATGGCCGCATATTTAATGTGAAGCATATACAGGCCTGCGCCGCCGGTATGGGCTATTTTGATAACCACCCCCACAATCCGGGACGCGGACTCCCCGTCAAGGCTCAACTTAATGATAATCTGCTGCTGAATCGGCACGGTGGCAGCCGCCGCGATATTGCAGGTTTCTCTGGAAAAACTGATGAGCCTGCCGGAAATAAAATCCCCGGCCTTTTCATAAGCCGCGGCCCCTTTTTCCCCGGGCGCTGCCTTTGCGACAGCAAACTTACAGGAAATATTCGCGGGGATAGACAGATGGTCCTCCCGGAGATGCGCTTTTCTGCCAAGCGGATGAGTTACAACCAGCTCTTTGATTGCGAGCCGTTCCTGATAGCGCACCACCCGCACGGTAACCGTATAAGCAATATCGTTTTTTCCCTGATAAAACAAATTGATTTTCGACAGTTCAACCGGACGAACCTCCGCGCCCGAACTGTCCTTGGGAATCGACAAAATCATTTCTACCGCTGTGTTCTCAATAAGCAGAGAGGAACTCTTTTTCCCTGAATCTTCCACATAAAATAATTGCTGTCCTTCGGGAATCACATGCAGTCCGTTTATCCGGTCTTCCGCAAGCCGGTATTTATTGATTTTTCCCAAAAGGGAAAAAAGGCACGCCTTTTCAGTGACTGACAGATCCCCCTGTTCCTTAAACGCTTTTTCAAACAATCCATAGGTTTTTTCCGCATCCTCAAAAAAATATTCCACATTAGGCGTCCGGTATTTCCGGCATATTCCGGTCAAAAGCTGGGTTTCATCAGTAGTAAGGGAAAGGCGTTCCGAAACCCGGTGAATGTTTACCCGCCGGGTAATCCGTTTTTTTATCCGTTCCGATTTTGGAGGAAGGTTCAGGTATTTTTGTAATAACCGGCTGACAATGGAAATAATCAAAAAAACCGCGATTGCCGCCAGGGCGATGACAAGGGGAATATAGATAATCGGATTTTGCCGGGCCTCAAGCCAGGAACCGCTGGATGCCGAAAAACTCCAGTCCATCACCAACTCTCCAGAGCATTCGCCAGGGCGGAAACACGGGGTTTAATTTCATATTCCGCCAAATCTCCAATCATCACGATGTCGCTGTTTTCCAGCGCCCCGCAAAAGTCCTGCAAAATAGGGGTAAAGTCCGCAAAAAAGTCCGCCAAGGGTTTGCCCTCAACCAGGAGGGAGTCAAATTTACCCTGCCCGGCCTCCGCGCCGCCAAAGAGATTCAGCGCCCGTCCGTAAAAACAAAAGGTGTTTATGGTGTCCGCCGCATCCCGGATTGCCGTTGCCGCATCCCCCTGTTTGCCGCTTTGAAGCTGCACCGGCACGTCCTCAAGCCGCGCCGCCAGGGCCTCAAAGTCCGCGCACAGACCCTTCATGGCTTCCAAAACCTCCGGAGCGGTCATCACCGCAAGCGAGAGGGTCTGTATTCCGGCGATGTCCCGCCCCAGGGCATTGTCGATGTCCGCCTCGGGAATTTGACTGCCCTCAAGTTCCACACCGATAATCGCCGCGTCATGAGCGTCAAATTCCCGGTCAAGCGAAGCAAGCACATCTCCCAGGGTTTTCTCCGTGTCCAGCGTAATGTCCGCCTCAATACCGTTAATGTAAATAATCACTGGTCTGCTCCTTTAATCACCGCTGCCCCTGGTTCTGGCGGCTGAAATTGTCCAGCCGGGTGGACTGGCTTTCCAGGCTGTTCAAGGCGGCTTCCATCTGCCCATATTTCTGTTTGAGCTGGGCTTCCTTAGAATCAAGCTGAGATTCCAGGCGCAGGATTTTTGTCTCCGACGAGACGATTTTCGAGTCCAGCCCACTTGCTCTGGCAGCAAAAATTCCGTCCCGCCGGGTATAGGTGTCCAACCTTTGGGACATCAGATAGGCGATTCCCGAATCGATGATAAAGTCCCCGTCCGAATCATAGCCCAAAAGATTTTTAATTTCCGGCAGGTTATTTGCCAAAGCCTGGTCCAGCTTTTTCTCGTCGATTTCCAGATACCCCCGGAGCCGGCTGGCCGTAATGCCCCCGGAAGAATCCGCCCGGGTAGAGATGCCGATTTGGGCCAGCAGGGATATGGCGCTGTTTGCCGCCAGGAGGTAACTGTCGGACACAATCCCCGCTAGGGCGGTTTTTGCCCCCGCAAGGGAATAGTCCCCGAAGAACATGCCCAGCCGCTTCACGGCCGCTTCCTGTTCCGTGGAAGAAAGATAACCCAATTCACCGACGATTTCCGGCTTGTTCTGGGACAGGATATTGAGTTCCGCGACGGCCTGATTGTAATTGCCCACAAAGGTGATGAGGGCGTCCTTGGCGGCCTGCGTGTCCGGCTCAATTTTGATATTCGCGCTCTGGGCGGTCTCACCGCGCAGGGTCAGGGTGACCCCGGGCACAATATCGTCAATGCTGTTGCTGGGCCGCTCAATGGCGACCCCTTCGTATTTGAGCGCCGCGTCCGAGGCAATTTCCACGGGATGCAGGGGGGTAAAATCTGGGGGAGTGA
>JAITOJ010000017.1 GCA_031290005.1 Treponema sp.
TCGGTGTCGGCGCGTCTTATCTTACCGCACTGGCAGGTTATTTAATGTTTTCACGTATTACCCCAAAGGTAGGCATCGGCACCGACAATCATACACAATATGCTACGGCGGCGCTGTTATCTTCCGGCGATCTTGCGATCATTGTTTCCTACTCGGGTGAAAGCGGGGAGATCCTTGAAATAGCAAAATCGCTCAAACAAAACGGTACAAAAATAATTTGTATAAGCCGGTTTTTAAAATCCGCTCTGACCTCTTATTCTGATATTACATTACTAAACGGCGTTGAAAAAAGGCTTTTCGATGTTTACACGGTTCCGCTTAAAATATCGGAATTTTTTATCCTTGAAATTTTATATGAGGAATATTTCAGGCGGACCAAAGAAGATTCAACGAAAAACAGGGACATTGTTTTAAAGGCCCTGACAAAAAAACAATATTGATTCGCAAATTGAGCCATCAGCCTAGTATAAAGAGAGCGAATAATCAACAACCCAACGGAAGAAGGCCAGGGATAACACCGCCTGTGAAACCAGGGATAGGAGGCCAATGGGGAGATGAAGGGTGATGTTTTAAGGTTCGAATTTCTATGTCTATTGCGAAAATGGCGGGGATGGGATATAATAAAAATGTGGATGATGGTATTATTTTCAATAAAGCGGCTTTTAAGCATGGCTTTAGCGAGGAAGATATACGATGGGCGGCTACACATCCGCTTTATGAGGACCTCATGAAAGGCTATGTGAACAAATATTTGGTCATTGGGTTTGATACAAAAGCACGCCTTCTTGAAATAGGGTATAATCGTATAGATGATAATACGGTTAATCTGTTTCATGCTGATAATTGCAACAAGAAGTATTACCCGTTGATTGGGTGGTAGGAGTTAAATATGGCACAAATGACTGAAGAAGAAGCACGGGCGCTTGAAGATGAAATATCCCGTAATCCGCCTGATGTTGCGGGTAAACCGGGCGGATTCTTTACCGACCGTCGGGATCGTATGGTTATTCTTGATGCTCTCTCCGCTGCTTATATCAAATCCGTCGCTGAAGTTGCTCATAAGACCCCCGCCCAAATCATCGGCGAAATGGTGCGGGAGCGCATAGCCCTTCGTGTGGAAGCATAAGCGCAGGAGTGTCTGTCACCGCCAGCCAGTAACGGCAGGGGGATGGGAATAGGGGAGGCGTAATCAGAGGGATAGAGAAGGCGGGAGCTTTGGTAAAATGCTGGAGCACCCGCCCTCTGTAATACCCAGGCAAATCAGGCTATGCTTCTATATCCGCCACTTCCCGGCCCTGTATAAAAGTATGCACCAGTTTCCGGTGTTTTTGATGAACCGGGTGGTCAATATAGGGTTTCAAATCCGCCGGGGACTCAAATTCGCTGTACAAAATCAGCTCGTGAGGGTCGCCAGCCTGATTCACCCGCACCTCGCTTTTCAGCAGACCGGGGATTTTGCCCACCATGTTCCGGGCTGATTTGTCCAGAATTTCCGCGGTTTCCTGAATCTGTGCTTTCGCTTCATCAGTAAGGTTCCACAACACCAAATGCCGTATCATAATCCTCCCTTTTACCAGCGTCCGCAGCCAGAGCAGGGCGAATTGTTCCCCCGCCGCCGGGCGCCCCGGAAATCAGTGCGGGGCACATCCGGGCGGGAAAGAGCACCAGGACCAAGGGCAAATTGCGGCCTGGCAATCTCGTAGTCCTTGCCGTTGAAGGTGAGCTTGCTCACCCACAAAACCCTGAACGCATCGTTCCGCGGGCCCGGAGAGGCGAAACCCGTAAGGCTGACCTGAGCGCCTTCCTTGAGGCCGTCCACAAAGCCGATGAGTCCATCGATGCCCATGACAGAGTAGGCAGTGTCTCCGTCTTTGAGGGCAGGGCGTCCGTTCGCCGCTTCAAGCGTCCCCGTGATGGTGAGCGCTTCCGGTCGGCCGCGAAACTCCGGACCGTCACCGGGAGCTTCTTTGGGCGTCCGCCGGTCTTGCCGGGACGGATTCCCCGCCTGGGCAGTCATGGTTCCCAGAAGCAGTGCTCCCAGAACGACAACCAAAACTGTTCTTTTCATAAAAACCTCCTAAATCAGCGGCTTTTGCCGCAAAAATATTTTGAAAGCCAAAGGCTTTACTTCCGTATCAAATCAACTTTCACGTTGTTCGTCCGCAGGGCGTCCACTTCCTCAAGCTGATTCATCAGGGATTCGGGGTCGTCAAAACGCTTTTCCCGGCGCTTGTTGAACAGGGAATACAGTACCGGCGACACGAACAGGGTCATAAACGCCCCGGACATGAGTCCCCCCACGATGGTCAGGCAGATGGGCTGCATGGATTCCGCCCCTTCGCCGGGAAAGAACGCCATGGGCACCATGCCCAGCACCGTGGTCAAGGTGGTCATCAGAATGGGCTGCAAACGGTTCCGGCCCGCCTCGATACAGGCTTCCCTGACCGGAGTCTTGCGCTCCACCAACTGGTTGGTAAAGTCCACCAGCACGATGCCGTTGTTCACCACGATGCCCACCAGAGCCACGATGCCCACCAGAGAATAGAGGCTCATGGTCTGATTCATCACCTGGTACACCACCATCACCCCGATAGCCAGCAGGGGGATGGAAGCAAAAATGATGAAGGGGTCAACCAGGGACTCGAACTGGGCGGCCATGACCGCGAAGACCAGGAAAACCGCCAGCAGAATCACGATGAGAAAGGCCCCGCCGTAGCGCTGAATATCCCTGGCGTCCCCCACATACTCCAGTTTCACCGTATCCGGGAGCACGATGTTCTCGGATACCAGCCGTTCCACCAGGGACTGTACTTCCGTGGCCACCGCCCCGGGAACCAGAGAAGCGGTCACCCGGTTCACCCGCACCCCTTCTTCCCGCTGAATCTGCTGGGGGGACACGGTCTGACGGTAGGAGATGAAGTTGTCCAGGGACATGAGGCCGTTGGCGGTCTGCACGGTGATTGCCCCCAAGTCGGCGGGTTCAAGCAAATCTGCTTCCGACAGGGACACCACGATGCTCACGTCGTCCCCGCCGATGTGGTAGGTGGTGGCGGTGCTGCCGCTGATAGCGGTTTTGAGGAGCGAGGAAATCGTATTCACGTTGACCCCCGCCGCCGCAGCCGCGTCGGTGTCGATGCGTATTTCATACCGGGGGCTGCCGTTTTCCAGGTCCGTAGCCGCATTGGTCACCTGGGGCACAGAGGCCTTGAGGAGGGTCACGATGTTGTTGCAGACCAGGGACGCGGCATCAGCGTCATCGGAAATCACCCGGATATTCACGCCGCTGCTGCTCCCGCCGAACCCGCGGCCCGCGGAAAAGGTAATCCGCACGTCGCTCCACTGGGTGGTGAACGGGGTGAGCTTGTCCTGAATCTGCCGGGCGGACATGGATTGTTCTTCCAGGGACGGCAAGGTGAGCTGAATGGAACCGGAATTGCTGTTACCGGTATTGACGATAATGGTACGGTACGCCTCCGGGGGTAGGGTGCTCTTGATTCTATCCTGAAACGCGAAAAGATACTGCTGTACCGCTTCGTTATTGGTGCCCACGGGCAGGGTCACAGTCACATTCACCTGGTCGTCCGCCTGGGACGCCGGAGCAAGGTTCATGCCCGCGCCGGTAAGCCGCTGCAAGGCGGGAATCAGCAGGGCGAACACCAAAGCCAGAACAAGAAACCGGTTTTTCAGGCAGAAGCCCAGGGCCAGGGCGTAGCCGTCTTCCAGTTTTTTCAGGAAAGAAGCCGCTAATTTGTCGAGCACGATAAAGGGCTTGAAACGCAGGGGTTTCTGGGCGCGGGTGTCGATTTTGATGATGCTCCCGCAGAGGGCGGGCACCAGAGTCACGGACACGATGAGCGACACGATAAGGGACGCCACCACGGTGAGCACCAGTTCCTGGAACATCATACCGAACATTCCCAGGTCTGACCGGTAGATAAGCATGGGCACAAACACGCACACCGTGGTTGCCGTGGAGGCGATAATCGCCATCAGCATATTGCGGCTCCCCAGAATGGAAGCCACCGCGGACTTTTCCCCCCAGCTCCGCCGCTTATTGATGCTTTCCACGATGACGATGGAGGAGTCTACGGTCATGCCCATGCCCAGAATCAGCCCGGCCATGGTCATCATGTTGATGGTCAAATCCATCAGGGACATCACCATCAGGGTAATCAGAATCGAAATGGGGATGGACATGCCCACGATGATGGAGCTTCGGAAATTCCGCAGGAACAGGAAGATAATCAGCATGGCCAGGGCCGCCCCCATGATGCCCGAAGAATACACCTGATTCATGGTGGAGTCGATGAGGGAGGTGTCGTCGCTCAGAATCGACACATGCACCCCCTTGGGCAGATTCGCCTCGATTTCCGGCAGAATCGCGTTGACCCCTTTGGAAATGGTGGAAGGGTTGGTGCCCGACTCGTTGGTAACGCTGATATACAGACCCGGATCGCCGTTGATGTAGACCCGGCGGCCATTCCGCTCGGTTGATTCGTAGACTTCCGCGATGTCGTCCAGCCGCACCGCCGCCGACCCGGAGCCGGAGGAAATCACGGTGCTCCTGATGTCGTCCAGGGACTTGAAATACTCGTCGGTGACGATTTCATAGTCCATGTCCCCGTGGGTGAGGGTTCCGTTGGAAATCTGGACATTCCGGGATGCCAGCGTGCCGGTGATGCCCGACAGGGTGAGTCCGTATGCCTGGAGCCGGTTATTGCTCACGTCCACGTGGATTTCCCGGGCGATGCCGCCGTTGACGTCCGCCGAAGCCACCCCGTTCACCCGTTCCAGAAAGGGCTGCACCGTGTCTTCCGCCACAGTTTTCAGCTCGTCCAGGCTCATGTCCCCGGTGATGGCCAGGCGCATAATAGGCATGGCGCTCATGCTGAACCGCATAATCGTGGGGGAATCGCAGTTTTCCGGCAGGGAATTTAAAATCCGGGCGAGGGCGGAGGTCACGTCGTTCACCGCCTCGTCCATGTCCTTGTCGTAGCCGAATTCAAGCTGCACCTGGCTGCTTCCGCTGGATGACCGGGAGGTGATGGATTTGACGTCTGAAACCCGCCGGAGCTGGTTGAGAATCGGCTGGGTGACTGTTTTGTCCACTTCCTCCGGCCCCACGTTGCTGTAGGACGTCCGCACATTCACATAGGGCGGGCTCACGCTGGGATACAAGGCAATGCCCAGCCGGGGAACAAACACCGCCGCAATCACGCAGGCCAGGATGTATAACATGGTTACCGTCACCGGTTTTCTGACCGACAATTCCGATATATTCATTCGTTAATCCCCTATCTCCTGTAGTGCGCTCCGGGCAATCCGCACCGGCGACCCGTCCGTCACCGCGCCCGCGATAATCACCTGGTCGCCCGGCTTGAGCGGGGAAATAATCTGGGCCTCCGCGTCGTTGGTCAACCCGACGGTCACCGGAAGGCGTTTTGCCGCGCCCTGGTCAATAACGTATACCGTGGATTCTCCGTTGTAATTCTTTATGGCGGACCGGGGAATCACCATGACCCCGGCCTCTTCCCGGATAACCAGCTGCACCGACGCGAACATACCCTGCTTGATACGGGAATCCCGGGAGCGCAGGTTCAATGTGGTTTCGATGGTGCGGTTTTTATTGTTCACCACGGGGCTGACCGCGCTCACGGCGGCCTCGAATTCTTCCCCCGGCGCGGACGCGAAGGACACCAGGGCCGGAAGATCGCGCCGGAGAAAGGAGCTGTATTTTTCCGCCACGTAAATCGTGATTTTCAGGTTGTTCAGGGAACCGATAACCGCCATGCTGGTGGACGCCGAAACAGTTTCCCCCAAAGCCACGGGCATACTGATGACGGTGCCCCCCACGGTGGCGATGACCGGGCTTTCCACGTAGGCGGCGCCGGGGCGGGACGGGTCGATGTAGGCGATAATCTCTCCTTGGCGCACCGAATCGCCCAAATCCTTCAAAACGCGGACGATTTTACCCGCTGTGTCGGGATAAATATTGATTTCCGACTGAGACGACACGTCCCCGTTCAGCTTCACCACCTGCCGGATGGTTTCCGGCACCAGGGTTTTGGCGGACACGGTGATAGCGTTGGCAGCCGATGCGCCCTGCCGCTGTCCTCCTTGCGCCTCGCCGCTGCCCTGCCGGGCCGGGCCGCCTGCCGTTGTCCCGGATTGGGCAGCCGCTCCCGGCGCGCCGGGCATTCCTCCCGCAGGCGCGGCTTTGGGTTTCAGCATGGTATAGGCCGAAAGCCCCAGAAAAGCCGCGATAAGCGCGATAACGATGATTTTTGCGACCAGGTCGCCTTTATTGACCGGCATGAAAAACTCCTTCCGCCTTTATTTTTGCGCGTATAACGCGTACAGTTCCGAAATATCCAGACGCAGCGCCGACGCCAGATTATACGCCGCGGTTAAATAGCTGATTTTCGCTGCCACCACCGCCTGTTCCGCGCTCACCATCCGCTGATTGGCGCTCTGCAAATCCGTCTGGCTCACCAGCCCCGACCGGTAGCCCTGCTCGGAAAGCTCATAGGCCCGGACAGTAATCCGGTGATTCAGTTCCGCGCTTTCCCTGTTCTCCGCAATCCGCTCGATTTCGTCCGCCTTTTTTTTGATGTCCTGGGCGGCGTTCTTTTTTATTGTTTCCAAACCGGCTTCCGCCAGGGCGGCCGCGTCTTTGTCGTCTTTTCTCCGCAGCGCGTCGGACGAACCGGGAACCCAGGGGTTTACGGGAATCGACAGGGACAGCGAAAATGTCCCGGACGTCGCGCCTTCGCCAAAAGACAAACCCGCGTCCCGCTCAGGAGTCAAACTGATGGTTTCCGCAAACCTGATGGAAGGGAGCGATTGATTGATACGGCTGGCCGCGTTCAGCCGCGCCTGTTCCGCCTGGGCGGCCTGGGTTTTCACATCAGAGCGGTTTTCCAGAAATTGGGCCGCCAGGCTGTCAGCCGGGGGCAGCGCCAGTGTCGTTATCTCTATGACCCCTTCAAGGGCCGTTTCGGTTTTGGCATCCATGCCGATTAAAAGAAGGAAAGCGGCGCGGTTTTCGTCATAGGTACTCACCGCGTCGTTCAGGGCCGGCCCCGCTATCTGCCAGGCGTACTGGGCGTTGAGCAGGTCAAGCTCCGAGGAAAGCCCCCGGTCGTAATTCCGTTTGACTTGTCCGTACTGGGCCTGTTTCAGGGCCAAATCGGTTTGCAGAATCTGGATATTCGTTTTGGCTGCCAGCAGGGAATAAAAAGAAATGGATACTGACGCCGTCAGATTCCGGCAGGCGGCGTCGTACGCCTCCTCCGCCTGCCGGTATTTGCTGTCCAGCAGTTTGAACTGGGTGGGAATATCCGCGGTAAACGAAAGGCTCGCCCCAATGCTTATGCTGTTCCACGCCCAGGTGGTTGAATCCGCCGGACTGATGGGATGGGTGTTCGCCACGCCTACCGTGGGACTGGTTATCTGGGGCAAAAACTGATTCCAGGCAGCGTCCTTGTTCCGTTTTGCCTGGGCCACAGAAACCGCGCTTGCCCGCAGGTCCGCGTTGTTGGACAAAGCCGTTTCCAGGGCCTTGTCCAGCGTCAGGCTGTCGGCAGCCCAAAACGCGGCGCCCAAGGCGAGAAAAAGAACGATTCCAACCAGTTTTTTATTCAGCATGGGGCAATACTAATTCTTTTTCGGCGGTTTGCCTATAAAAAACTGCTAAAGAAAAAATAATTTTTTGTTATAAATAGGACTGTTTTATTCCCTGTTTCAAGAAAATATGTAATGATATAATCGATGAAAGCGAAAATTCTGATTGTGGAAGATGTGGCCGAAATGGCGGAGCTGATTTCCCTGTATCTGGAAAAGGACGGTATGGAAACCAGGCGGTGTGAAACCGCGGAAATCGCCCTTGCCGGCCTGGATTCCTTTGCTCCGGATTTGGTCATTCTGGATTTGAATTTGCCCGGTATGGACGGGTTTGAGTTTTTACAGCGGTTCCGTAAAAATTACGCCACCCCGGTGCTGATTGCCTCGGCCCGGGACGCCGACGAGGACATCATCAGCGGCCTGGGCGGCGGCGCGGACGAATTCGTGACCAAGCCCTTTTCCCCCCGGGTGCTGGTGGCGCGGGTGCGGGCCATGATCCGCCGGATGCAGGACAACGCTCAAGCGCCCGCCGGGGAAAACACCTTCGCTTTCGGGGATTTTGTGTTGTATGAGGGAAGCTGCCTGCTCAAGAAAGGGGATGAACGGCTTTCCCTTTCCGCCAAGGAGTTCGCGGTTCTTTCTTTGCTGCTGCGGAACGCCGGGAAACCGCTTTTGCCGGAAGTCATCTACAAAGAGGCGTGGAAAAACGTCTATGGCGACCTTTCGGCGGTGGCGGTGTATATCCAGCGGCTCAGAAAAAAAATCGAGGAAGACCCGGCAAATCCCCGGTTTATCGAAACCGTGTTCGGCATGGGCTACCGTTTTAATCGTGAAGGGGCGCTATGAAAATCCGCAGCCAGTTCTACATCCTGCTTTCGGGAATCATCATCATTCCCCTGATTGCCTTCGGCGCCCTGATGCTGGTCAATTATTACCGTTCCCCGGAGCGCCTGCTGGTGCCGGGATACAAGGAAATCGAGCTTTTGTCGGATATAACCAAAGAAGAAAAGGTCAGAATCAGCGCCTTTATCAGCCGCCTGCCCCACTCGGTGGAGGCGCTCCTCCTGAACCGGGAGATGCGGGTGGTCTATTCAGGATTCGAGGAAATAGCTCTGGGAACCCTGATAACCCCGGAGCAGATTTCCAGGATTTTTGCCTCCGGCGGGCGGCGCTACCTGTTTCAGGTGGACTACAATTTCGGCAGGGGTTTCGGAGACCGGCGGATGACCGAAAACCTGATGCTCATCACCCGGATGCGCCGGGACTTCCGCCCGCCTCCCAACCGCTACCGGGATTTGTCCCGCGCGGTGGTGCTGGTATTTATCGCCCTCTTTGTATTCTGCGCACTGGTGCTCACGATGATTGCCCGGTCTGTCGCCCGGTCGGTAACGTCCCTGGAAGAAGCGACCCGCCACATCGCCGAAGGGAACCTGGATACGGCCATCGCCGTCAAAGGGGGAAACGAAATCGCCTCCCTGGCGCATTCCCTGAATACCATGCGGCTGTCCCTCAAGGTAGCCCAGACCCGCCGGAGCCGGTTTATCATGGGGGTGAGCCACGACCTCCGCACCCCGCTGGCGCTCATCAAGGGCTACACCGAAGCGGTGGCCGACGGGGTGGCGGATTCCCCGGAGATGCGCAAAAAATCCCTGGAAATCGTGGGGGACAAAATCGACCAGCTTGAGGAAATGATTGACGACCTGATTAACTTCGTGAAGCTGGACACCGGGGAATGGCGCACCAATCTGGAAAAAAAGGCCCTCAAGCCCATTCTGGATACCACTGCCCGCCGCCTGGCCGGGGACGGCAACCTCCTGGGGCGCACTGTGGAAACCCGCGTTGACCTGCCCGAAGACCTGGAAGTCCCGCTTGACGAGCGGTTTTTCCTCCGGGCGCTGGAAAACCTCAGCGGCAACGCGCTGCGCTACACCGCGGAGGGCGGGACAGTGCGCCTGGAAGCCTGGTATTCTCCCGCGTCCGGCGGGAAAGCCGGCGCGGTGAGCATCCGGGTGTCCGACAACGGCTGCGGCATTGCCGCTGAAGACCTGCCGTATATCTTTGACCCTTTTTACCGGGGGAGCAATTCCCGCCGGGAAGACGGGAAGGGGCTGGGGCTTTCGGTGGTGAAAAGCGTAGTGGATTCCCACGGGTGGGATATCACCGTGAAGTCGGAGAAAGGGCAGGGGAGCGCTTTTACGATTCGTATGGGGGCGGAGTAAGCCCAGCAATTCGCAATTCACGCCTACCCCTTGACACCCGCTCCCCTGCTTTGCTATACTCCCTCGCATGTCTTGTACGGGAGGTTTTGTCATGAATGCGGCGGTCATAGAGTTTCAGTCGGTTGTGGAAGATGATATTATTCGCATACCCGAAGCGTACCGGGGAACTTTTAGCGCGCCGGTGGTGGTTACTGTCAGGGAAAAACGGAGTTCCAGGCTCATTCCCCGCACGGGCAGCGGCCCCATTACGGAAGCCAATTTTGCCGCCCTGCGTATAAAAACACAGGGCTGGAAATTCAACCGGGACGAGGCCAATGAACGGTAACCGGGCATTTTTCGATACCAATTTGATAGTCTACGCCTATTCCGATGACGACTTGTATAAAAAGCGGCGGACGATTAGCGTAATGAATGACAGTTACTGCGTGGTAAGCACACAGGTATTGAATGAGTTTTGCAATGTGTGTATCAAAAAACAGCACAAAACCGAAACAGAAATTGTATTGAGTATCGGTGAAATCCAGGCGACTTGTGACCTTTTTATTGTAGATGCCGATACCGTAGCACACGCGCTGGAGATTCATTCCCGCTACCATTTTTCCTATTATGACTGCCTCATTGTGGCTTCCGCGCTTGAATCCGGTTGTGACTACCTCTTTACCGAGGATTTGCAGGACGGCCAGGTGATAGACGGCTTGACCATACGGAATATCTTTATGGAGGAATTGACATGACACACCCACACTTCTCACCGCTATATTCATCAAGAATTATCCCCCCCCCCCCCCCCCCCCGAGCGCGGCTAACTAGCTTACATACAATAGACTTCTTGAGAAGATGCGGGTTGTTATTCTGTATGTTATCCTTGCTGGCGTTTCATAGTTTTGCGCAAGATGCCATGCCGCTTACAACAGCGTTGGATAGCTCCGTGCCCTACCTTATAAGCCAGATACCGGCGGGGGTTAAGGTTCTTGTCCTCAACTTTACGGCGGAAACTTCGGCGTTATCGAATTATCTTGCGGATGAAATTACCGTCCAGCTTGTAAATGACGGTAAATTTACCGTTGTAGACCGCCGCGACCTGGACATTATCCGGCAGGAGATGCAATTTCAGATGTCCGGCGAAGTGAGCGATGAGACCGCCGCCGGAATTGGCAAAAAAATCGGCGCGCAGAGTATTATTTTCGGCTCCATGGAACGCGCCGGGTCGTTATACCGGCTGCGCATCCGTACCATAGAAGTAGAGACCGCAAAAATTCAGGCCATGCGGAATAATCTTATAGAGCGGGATACGCTTTTGGAGGTTCTTGCAGGAAGAGGCAGGAGGACAAACGGACAAGGCAAGTCCATTGGCACGGTTTTGCGGTCAGCGTCTGACTATCTTATCGAAAGGATACCGGCGGGTTCAAAAATCGCGGTTTTTAATATCAAAGCAAAAGACGAGGCCCTTTCCACCTACATAAATGACAACATTTCCGAAAGTCTGGTGAACAGCGGAAAATTTACCGTTGTAGACCGGCATAATCTTGACTTATTACGGGCCGAGCTTGATTTTCAACATTCAGGCGAAGCAAATGAAGAAACCGCGGTTTCTGTGGGGAAAAAAGTCGGCGCGCAGTCGATTATCACCGGTATGGTAGAAGAATTCGGCGAACTGTACCGTTTGCAAATAAGATCGATAGATATAGAAACCGCCAGTATTCAGGCCATACAGAACTATTTACTCGGCGATAATACCATTCTTGCGCGTCTGACCGGGAAAGAATATAAAAAGCTCTACCTGGGGGCAATGCCGGGTTTTTCCGCGCATCTGTTTACTGCCGATGGAACGGATGGCGATGGCGAAAAAGTCAGCGGTAGCTATTCTATCGACGGCGCTTTTATGGCGGAGTTTTTTATCAACGAGTTGGTTTCCCTGCAAACAGGGCTCATGTATACGACAGACACCATGACAATTGCGGGACAGAAAAATGTGTCTGATGATTCAGGCAATTTTAAATATTCGTATGATACTGTCGAGTCGTTCGCGACAAAATCCCTGCTGGTTCCCCTGTTTGCGGGAATCAATTTTTATCCTTCGGTTTTTGCTCTGGGCATTTATGGCGGTATCTATGCGGATATACCGGCTGAAGACTTACGCTATAGCTATAGAGACAGTTATGCCAGTGCAGAGGAACGCACTACCCGAAACATTTTGTTTGGCTACGCGGTCGGCGGCAGTGCCGGTATAAAACTGGGCACGAGTGTTCTGTTCTTTGATGTGCGATACCTGGGCGATTTTATCAACCCAACAGCGACGGTCAATAACGAGCCGAGTGAATTATATAAACGGCATATCTTTGCCATTGGCATTGGTTACAAGATTGGTTTTATCAATCACAAGAGATAAGGGGCGGAATATGAAGAATTATGAAAGGTATTTTTTTGCGGCTCTTGGCCTTGCGTTGACGTTGGTGCTTTCCGCATGTTCATTACCGTTTGACAAGTTTGAAACCGTCGCGGGAAAACAGAAGCCGGATGTATCCGCCATTCCCGTACCCAAAAACGTGAGCGCCCAAACCAAAACGGCAAGCAGGATAGACCTGGCCTGGCAAGCCGACCCGGCAGCGGCAAGTTATTCTGTTTACCGGAGTACGGCGGAAAATGGCGACTATATCGCAATTACAACGGTGCAAAAAACTTCTTATACCGACAATAGCGTTTCCGCCAATACCGTGTATTTTTATTACATAACCCTTTCCGTCAATAATAGGGGCGAAGGCGGCAAGTCGGCGACTGTGCAGGCCGATACTAAGCCGCCCGCGCCGCCTGAGTCGGTAAATACAGCGGTGCTATCCGCGACAAAAATTACCATAACCTGGCAGCCCGTAGCCGCCGCCGAATCTTATAAAGTCTACCGTTCAAGCGCACAGAACAGCGGATATACGGCAATTACGACGGGGTCTGTTACCGCGACAAGCTATTCAGATGAGACGGTATCTTTTAATAACGACTACTATTACCGGGTAACTTCGGTAAATAGCATCGGAGAGGGGGAGAAGTCAGTTTACGCGATTGGTTCTGTAAAAGGGCCCGCGGCGCCCGGCGTACCCACGGTTACTAAGGGAGACAGCCTGCTTACGGTAAGCTGGCTGGCGGTAGACGGCGCGTCCGCTTACGAAGTATGGGCCGGAACGTCGAATAACCCGGAAGCGGCAACAAAACGCGGTGATGATGTTACCGGATTGTCGGCCATCATAAGCGGTCTGACGAATAACACGGTATACTCTGTGTGGATAAAGGCAAAGAACAGCGTGGGAGCCAGCGGCTTTAGCCTTGGGGCAAGCGGGACACCTTTTGATTCCACGGCCTCGCCCTCAAAACCGGGAACGCCGCTGGTACGCACAGCCGGCGCTCAATTAACCGTAAGCTGGCAGGCAGTGGAAGGCGCGTCCGCTTACGAAGTATGGATGTCGCAAACCGCTCATTCCGCTTCCGCTTCACAAAACGGTGATGACGTTACCGGTTCTCTTACCAAAACAATAAGCGGCCTGACAAACGGCGCAACATACTATGTGTGGATAAAGGCCAAGAACGATGTGGGCTCCAGTGATTTTAGCGATCCCGCAAGCGGCACGCCCATTGCCGATATGGGAGCCATAACGCTCACCGCGGGGAATGGACAGCTTACGGCAAGCTGGGCCGCCGTTGCCGGAGCCGACCAATACGAGGTCTATTACAGCACCGGCTCCAATCCGCCCGAATCGGCTCAACAAGCCGTATCAACCACAACAGCGACAATAGCCGGACTTGCCAATGGAGTAACCTATACGGTATGGGTGAGGGGTTGGAACGCGAGCGGAACCGGCTCAATGAGCGCGGGAACAAGCGGCACGCCCATTGCCGATATGGGTGATGTAACGCTTGTGGCAGGGAATGAGCAGCTTACGGTAAGCTGGTCCGCCGTTGCCGGAGCCGACCAGTACGAAGTGTATTACAGCACTGATACAACTATTCCGAATACCGCAGCACAAACGGTAAGCGGGGCAACCGCAACCATTACCGGGCTTTCAAACGGCACGGTATACAATGTGTGGGTAAAAGGGAAAAACGAGACAGGCGTATCCTCCGCGAGCGCCATGAAAAGCGGCAAGCCTCTGGGGACGCCGGGAGCACCCAGCATAAGCGCGGATGAAAATGCGCTTACGGTGAGTTGGACTGCGGCTGCCGGAGCGGAGCAATACGAAGTGTATTACGGGACGACCTCCACTCCCACAACGCTGTTCACAACGACATCCGCCACATCGGTAACCATTACCGGCTTGACGAATGGAACGCTGTACTATGTACGCCTAAAGGCGAAGAACTCGACAAGTACATCGGCGTATGGCGTTACGGCAAGCGGCACACCGTCACCGCCTATTGGACTGTATGATGGCGCGACTAAAATCGGCGATCAGAACTTAGCTGCCGCAGTCGCTTGGCTTTCGACAAACGCTGTAAGCGGACATAATTATACTATCGTGCTTGGCGCGGACGAGTCTGCTTCAAACATCAATCTGTCTTATCCGGGAAAAACGGTCGGCATTACGCTTAGGGGGAGTGGAATAGAAAGAACCATAAGTTTGGGCGCAAATGGAGCATTATTTACGGTTGAGACAGGGGTAACGCTAACCCTGGACGATAATGTTACACTTGTAGGCAGAAGTTCCAATACATCCAGCCTGGTTTCCGTTTTCACTTCCGGGATGCTTGTTATGAATGACGGTTCGAAGATAACCGGGAATGCCGTTACTTCTTCTTATGGCGGCGGTGTGTATGTCGCTAGTAGTGGCACCTTCACCATGGAGGGAGGAACCATCAGCGGGAATACCGCTTCTTCTTCTTCTGTTTCTGCATATTCTTCTTCTTCTTCTTATGGTGGTGGTGTGTATATCAGTGGTGGAACTTTCACGATGTCGGGAGGAACTATTAGTGGAAATACCGCTTCTTCTTCTGGTTCTGTATATTCTTCTTCTTCTTCTTCTGGTGGTGGTGTGTATGTCAGCAGTGGAACCTTCACTATGGAGGGAGGAGCTATCAGTGGGAATACCGCCTCTTCTAGAGGTGATTATGGTTGTTCTTCTTCTGGTGGCGGTGTGTACGTCAGCGAAGGAACCTTCACCATGGAGGGTGGATCCATCAGTGGAAATACTGCTTCTTCTTTTTCTTCCCCTAATGGTAGTGCTGGTGGCGGTGTGTTTGTCAGAGGAATCTTCACCATGGAGGGTGGATCCATCAGCGGGAATACTGCTTCTTCTCCTTCTTCTGTTTATGGTGGTGGTGGTGGTGTGTATATCGATGGCACGTTTCAGAAAACCGGCGGCATTATCTACGGCGATACCGATACCACGCATACGGCGGGTTCTACGGAAAATACCGCTAGCAGCGGGCATGGCCATGCGGTGTATGTGGCAGGCAGGAAAAGAAACAGCACTGCCGGGGAGGAGGTCAATTTGGACAGCAGTACGGCGGAAAATTGGGAGTAGAGGGAGGAAGGATGGAACCTGATGTAATTTGGAAGGCATTTATTTTATGTAAGGAATTAACACTTTCGGGAAGTTATATTTATAATGGCCTTAAAGTTTTTGATGAAATGGAAACATTTTATTATGAGGAAGAAATATTTGAGTTTTTATATGCAATTTCAGTAGGTATTGAAAGATTGCAAAAAATTGCAATAATTTTAAAGGAAAATATTGTTCCTACAAAGCAAGCTGAATTTGAAAAGAGCCTAATAACACATAATCATTTGGAACTAATGAAAAGGATTACGAAAACTGAAAGTAAGGGTATTTCTTCTTTGAGTAATAAATTATTACAATTATTAAGTAAATTTTATAAATTATGGAGGTACGATAGATTTTCTTTATCTGATTACAGAAATCATGACAAAGAAAAAGCAGCTTTTATTGATTTTATTGAAAAGGAATTGAATACACACATAGTTAATGAGCCATTGATCACTACCCATAATGATATTAGATACAAAAAATTTGTTGGAAGAACAATCGGAAAAATTACAGATTATCTATACGAAATTATAAAAAGAGAAAGTGCACGTCTTAATGTCTACACATATGAAATAAGAATTCACACTAAAGCCTACAAAATATTTATACATAAGCAATATGATTTCATTAATGAAGATGTATTTTGGAAAGAATTACTCATCTATATTTTAAACAATAGCAATAATAGTAGAATATTAGAACTATATAAAACTT
>JAITOJ010000088.1 GCA_031290005.1 Treponema sp.
GGGGGGCTGGATTGTTAGATAAATAGAGTGGAGAGAAGAGAGGATTGGCGTTTGCCAACCTTCCTGATTCTTGGCGTCTCAGCGCCTCCGTGTGGGGATTAAACGATTGATTCTGTCTACTCGCACCGGTCTCCATGCGAAAGAGTATAGCACAACAAGGTGAGAAGTGTCAAGCGGCGGCGGGGCTTGAATTGCGAATTGCTGCTCGTGAGACAGGGCTGTTACGGCTCACCTACGGCCCGCAAAAATCCTTCTTCCAGAGTAGACGTCCCGGTTTTTTGCAGAATCTCCGCCTTTGTTCCCGAAAGCGTCAGAGTTCCCTGATGGATGATGTGAATTGTCGCACAGAGCGCTTCCGCTTCCTGCATGAGGTGGGTGGAAAGCAGCACTGTTTTGTTTTTTGCCAGGGCTGTGATGAGCAAACGCATCTGATGAATCTGCACTGGGTCAAGGCCGGAAGTCGGCTCGTCCAATACCAGGATTTTGGGGTCGTGCACCAGGGCTTGCGCCAAAGCCAAACGCTGCCGGTAGCCTTTGGAAAGCGCGCCGGTTTGCTTATGGAGCATGTCTCCTTCGATAGCGCAGAGGTCAATCACTTGTTCGACACGCGCTTTGTGCTCCGCTTTTGGAATCCCCAGGGCGGAAAGGCGGATTGCGGCGATGTGGGACAAAAATTCCCGGGCCGTAAAGCCGGAATAAAGAGCGGGCTGTTCGGAGACATACCCCGTAATTTTCCGCACCTCCACCGGGTGTTCGGCGGTCAGAAAATGCTCCGCCCACACTTTGCCTTCCGTGGGATAATGGATAGCGCAGACGGCTTTTAAGATAGTTGTTTTACCTGCCCCGTTCTGTCCCAACAGGCCGGTGATTTCTCCCCTGGGGGCAGTAAAGCTCACTTCATGAACAGCGGGAACCGCGCCGGATCTCAAGCCGTAGGTTTTGCCAAAGTGTTCAAGGCGTATCATTCCGCGCTTTCTTCGGGGTGTTCGTCTGGATAGGGCAGGGGAAATACCATGCGGTCTTTGGTCAGCACAGTGTTCGGGAATACTGTTTGAGCTTCGTCCAGCAGAGGCTGTAATTCCCGGTCGGTATAGCGGGGGCTGTAGTGAATCAGGGCCAGCTTGTCCACCTGGGCGGCTTTGGCGACACTCGCCGCCTGGCGGGCGGTCATATGCTTTTTTTCCGCTGCCTGGTCCGCCACATCGTCAGCGAACATACCTTCGCAAATCAGCAGGTCAGAACCGCGCACTTCCTGAGCAATGCCGGGAAAATACTGGGTGTCCGTCACAAAGCTGAACTTTCGGCCGGGCCTGAGCGGCCCCATCACCTGGTCAGGATATACCGGAAGTCCGTCGGCGTTGTCCACGGATTGGCCGGATTGCAGTTGCGACCAGAGGGGGCCGCGGGGGACTTTGAGGGCCACGGCGGCTTCAGGGTTAAACTCACCGGGGCGGTCAAGCTCCTCCAGGGTGTAACCCACGCAGGTTTTTGTGTGCTGCAAGGGGAAGGCCCGGATGTAGAATCCGTCTCCGGAATGAACCACACAGGGAGCTTTTATTTCCCGCACGATGATTTGATAATTGATGTACATATCCAGCACTCTGCGGCTGGTTTCCACATATTCGGCGATTTTTGGGGGGCCGTAAATATAGAGCGGGTCGTCCCGGTCAACCTGGGAGGAGAGCATCAAGAGGCCGGGCAGTCCTGTTACGTGGTCGGCGTGGGTATGGCTGATAAAGATGGCATTGATTTTTTTCCATCGCAGATTGAGCCGTCTGAGGGATACTTGCGTTCCCTCGCCGCAGTCAAAGAGAAACAAGTCACCTTCCCGGCGCACCAGAGCGGAAGTCAGATGACGGTACGGCAGGGGCATCATACCCCCAGAGCCAAGAACAAATACTTCCAGATTCATGGGAATAGTGTAGCCAAAACCCGCGCAAGACTCAAGGGGTGTGCACTGTCCCCGCACTTCGCAATTCAACCGCCGCCGCGTGAGGCTCTTCTCTAATTCCCCCACGCAGAGCCGCAAAGCCGCAGGGAATAACAAACAAAGGCGGCCTCGGCGGAGTCCCATACTTGATTCTTAACGGTTACTTGTGCTAATTTTATTCCGATGCATATTTTCCACGGAAGCGACGTTCCGGTCGCCTGTCCTCAAATTTTGTCCTCCAACCGGCTTTTGGATTTTGGCCCCGGATTTTATACCACCTCAAGCCGTGACCAGGCATGGCGGTGGGCACAACGAGTGGGTGAAAGAAACAAAACAAGAAAAAAAGTGGTCAGTAGTTATGAATTCGATTTTGAACAGGCAAAAGAAAATCTTGCTTTGATAGAATTCCCTGTTACAGATATCCGATGGCTTGATTTTGTTACCTCCTGCCGAAGTGGCGTTAATCCTGCAGTTTATTACGATATTGCAACAGGCCCTATCGCCAATGATACAGTATATACCACAATTCAATTATACGAAACGGGCGTATTAAGCGCGGAAGAAACCATCAGAAGGCTTAAAGTAGTAGAGACAGGAAATCAAATTCTTTTTCATACCGAAAAAGCGTTGACCTACTGTACTTTTGTAGACTATCTGGAGAAGGATATAACCAATGGAAAAGAAACAATTTGACGCATTGCTTCCACTGATTGTGGCCGCGGTGGTACAAAAAATTATCGACCGGCAGCAAATCTCCCAGGATGATGCAATACAAAAATTGTATCAATCGCAATTATATACCCTGCTGGATGACGAATCGACAAAAGTGTGGTATTACAGCGCGGAAAAGTTGTACTCGCTTTTTGACGAGGAATTACAGTCGGGAAGCCTGAAATTGCCGGATTGTTAAAATGACAAGAACAACAGCGGATTCTTTATTGGCATATAAAATATTCTGTCTTGAAGGATACAAAAGCAAACACCGAATTACCGGACAGGAAGCGTATGCTATTTTTAAGAAACATACTGTTTTTGATTATCTTTCAAAATTTTACGACGAGCTGCACTCCACAGGGCTCCTGTATGCTGTAGCGGATATAGACGATTTCATCGCAAACCGGCCTCTTGATACTCATTAGGACCGGCGGTCCTTCCGGGCAGCCTCGTGGTTTTGCAGCCCTGCTTTTCCGTCTCTTTGAGCGCTCTGGCGATGGTGTCTATTACCGCGCGGTGTTCTTCGTTTAATTGCGCAATGGTTTGTAGCAATGGTCGCAGTTCGGGGACGAACAAGCTGTCCACCTTTCCCCCGGCGCTTTCCTGCCCGGTTATCAGATATTCCACGGAGACTCCCAGCACCTGAGCGATTTTGACGGCGGCTTCGGCGGAGGGTAAACAATTATGCGTACTCAAATAATTATCAATGGTACGACGGTTCACACCGGAACGGACGGCTAATTCTTTTATCAGCATACCGGAATAATCTAATTCAGTTTTCAGATTATCTTTGAATCCCATTTTAAATAAAATACTTAAAAAAGCGTGATTTTCACTTGACATAATGTGAAATTACGTGATATAAACTAAATTACGTTTACAAGCGTAATTTCTGAAAAGCATTGCTAATTTACACAATGGATTATCTTGTGAACAAACCGCCCGTATGGGTGGTTACAAATTCCAATTGCGCGGTTTTGCATCGTCAGAGCCGCTTTGGTGCGGGGCGTATGCTCCGTAAATACAGAAGAATGCTGGTTAAGGAACCAGCTTCAGGAGGACAAAATGAAAAAGATCATAAGCGTGCTGTTATTGCTGGCGCTGGTCTTTGGGTCTGCCTTTACGCAGACATCGCCTTCAAGCGCTGCTACAGGCGGTCGCTTTTTGACTGACATTGACAACTTCGTCAGTTCCACAGGGTATACCGGGGTCACGTTTGACAAGTGGTTTGCCTTCGGCACTTTGACTGCGGGAGGCACTATCGATTTTGGCTTTGCCACCCGTTTTGCCAATTTGTACCTGGGCGCTTACTACGCAGGTAACGGCCTCAACGGTACGAAAACAGACGCCACGTCGGAGAAAACAGACACCGCCTACGATACTAGTAATGGCATTGTTACCAACACAGATACTACTGATACGGAAAACGGGTCTAATGACGTAAAAACCACCAGCACCTATACCGTGCTGGTGGGCGTGTCAAACCTGGCGTTCAAGTTCACCCTCGCGGATGCTAACTCAATCCTTACAAGCGTTGCTCCCGCTGGTCGTACTACGATTGTGGAAGCCGGTGTGTGGGATAACTCCCCTGCCGCGACGTTAGACAATACTGGCCTTATCACCCATACCCCCACAGCCGCTGGGGCATACAAAGTGGGCGCAGAAGTGAGCGAATACAACAAGAAAACCGGCGCCCTGACCCCGACTCTTGAATTGGGCTTTGGCAGCGCGATTACCGGTTTAAAGATTAAACCCAAAGTAACCCTTGCCGTTCCCATTAATTACAACGAGGAAAGCGCCGAGTGGACCGACTACAGCGGCGGATCCGCCACAATCCAAAAGACCGAAAAAATAAACGCCGGCAGAGCGGAAAGCTACACGAGGCCGTCTCTGGCGATTGATACCGGCGGCTGGAAAAGCCCCTCGGGGATTTCCGTCGGTTTGATCGAAAAGTTTGAATTTGATATTTATGGCAATGAGTACGCGGACGGAACCGCAAAGGGCACAGTGACATGGGGAGAACAGATAAGCACAGACGCCGCAGACCCCGGCATAGTCAAGACACAGAGCGGGACTATTCTAGATGAAAAAACCTTCTGGAACAACACCCTTACACCCTATCTGTCTTACAGTACCACTGTTGACAAGCTGTCCCTTGCGGCGCGGCTGGATGTTCCTTTCTCTTTCGGCGGCAACACGAGCAAGAAGACCACGACTACGGTACAAAGTACCACAGGCGCCCCTACCGAGACCACCACTGACTACACCGAGACAAAAACCGACACCTTCGGCCTTGGAGCCTCAAGCAGCCTGATACGGCTGCGCACGGGCGTTAAATATCAGGTTATCCCGGGCCGGTTCTCGGTGCAGGGCGGCGTGGAATTTGATCTTCCCTACTACGCATATAGCGATGTAGAAACAACGAAAGACCCCGCAAAGACGACCACGACACCCGCCCCGACACCCGCGACCTATCCTGCTGCCAAATCAACGACTACCACCACCACCAAAAAAGGCGTGTGGACTAGTCCGACGCAGGCAACCAAACCGACTATTGGCTGGACGTTTAACTTTACCCCCACTGTAGCGCTCGACATGCAGACAACTTTTGATGCGGGCGATAAAACCTTGCTGGATAACTTCGTTACCCAGGCTGCCTTTGGCTTAACCAAAGTGGCTATTACCGCGAAGTTCTAGTCTTTTTACACAAACCCCTGCTGGGCCGCGGTCTGGCAGGGTGTTTTTTCGAACCCGGGCATTGGGCTTGCGGCTTGCAGGCCGCACACTGATTTGCGGGGACGGCGTGATCACCGGGATTATCTTTCCCCTCCTATCATGCCGCCACCGATAACTTATCCGAGTAATCAGTGTGCGGCTTGCAAGCCGTTGGTGTTTTTTATCACTACAGCGCGATTTTGTCAGCTTTGAATTTCAGTAAGCCCCTTACTCCCCCCGGCGCAAGCCCCTTATTCCCTCCGGCGTAAGCCCCTTACTCCCCCCGGCGTAAGCCCCTTACTCCCTTCGGCGCAAGCCCCTTATTCCCCGATGGCGTACAAATCCCCGGCTTTGGCAATCAGCCCTTCCGCCACCAGCGCGGCGGCGGCTTTTTCCAGCCGTCCCAGGTCGATGTCTTCCTGCCGGGCAATTTCGTAGAGGGACGCGGCGGGGGCGGACTGTTTGGCCAGGCAGCGGATAATCGCCCCGCGCGCCTGCCGGAGGGAACCGTCGAACCTGCTTTGCCGGGCGTAGTGGGCGCTTTTGCGGTTGGGATTGACCACCGCCTTTTTGAGCGCCGCCCCGTAATCCATCAGGGCGTAGTACCAGATCCGGGGATTGGCGGCGTGTACGGTCTGGGCAATCAGGGGCAGGATTTCCGCGTCGTGCACGGGTTTCTGCCCGGAGGACGACTCCGCCGCTTCTTCCAGGCGGTCGCGGAAAAAGAAAAACAAAAACACCGAACGGATGTTGGTCTCGATAAAAACCTCGCTCTTGCCAAAGGCAAAGGTCATCACCGCGCGAGCCGTGTAGGGGCCGATTCCCGGCAGGGCGTCCAGCTCCTCCGCGCTTTGGGGAAACGCGCCGTCTCTTTCTTTCACGATGATTTTGCAGGTTTCCTGCAAAAACCGCGCCCGGCGGTTGTAGCCCAGGCCATTCCAGCGGGCCAGAACCAGGGAAAGCGGGGCAGCCGCCAGGGTTTGCATATCCGGGAAGGCGGCCAGCCATTCGGCATATTTACCGATTGTTCGTTCGGTCTGGGTCTGCTGGAGCATAATTTCGGACACCAAAATCTCATACGGGTCAGAGGTTTGCCGCCAGGGCAGCGCACGGCCATTCGTTTGATAGTTTCCGAGGATTGTTTCCTGAAATTCCGTGATTTGCGCGGGGGTCACCGTCATTTGGTCTCCGCAATCAGTCCCCGGTTCCGCAATTCAGCAGTGATGAGGCTCACAATCTCTTCGGGGTTGTATTTGGCGGTGTCGATTATCAAGTCCGCGAATTGGTAGTCGTCGTTGTCAATATGGTAAATCTTTTTGTACCGCCGGGTGTCCTCGTTGTCCCTCAGTTCGGTAAACCGCTGGTGGGCCTCCCGGCTGCCTCCCTCGCGCCAGTGGATGCGGGCTGCCCGGACTTCGCTGCCGGCGTACAGGTACACCTTGAAGTCCGCCTCCTTGAGCATCCAGATAGCCAGCCGCGACCCCAGCACGCAGGAGTCTTTCATGGCCAGGGCAACCTGCCGCCTGTCAACCCGGATGTCAAAGGAATCGTCCGCGCGGGCCTGTTCGATGATTTCTTCCAGGGACAGGCCGGTTTCTTTGGAAAGCTGACGGAAGGTGTAGTTGACCAGAGCGACTCCCAGGGTCTTTGCCAGAAGCGAACTCACGGTCGTATTGCCGCAGCCGCTTTTCCCGGAAAGAGCCACCCGCAGGGGACGTTTGCGCAATTCGTACATAGGCCCAGTATACCACACTTCCCACAAATAGACAAATAAAGATAGAGGGATCCAGCATTTTACCAAAGCCCCCTCCTTCTCTATTCCTCTCACTATTCCTCCGACTAGCTCTAGACCGCGCGAAACTTTGCGGAGTTGCTGGGCGGAAGCTCCTTCTGCCCTACGGCGGAAGCCTCTTCTGCCCCCGGGCGGAAGCTCCTTCCGCCCCAGGCAAGAAGCCCCTTCTGTCCCCGGGCGGAAGCCCCTTCCGCCCCAGGTAA
>JAITOJ010000158.1 GCA_031290005.1 Treponema sp.
TATATAACCGTTTCGGTTACGTATCGGGATGACTTGATACGTATATTTTCAGCGCGAAAGGCGGAACCAAAAGAAGTACGGAGTTACAATGAACACCTTGAATCAAACTTTGGATGAAAAGATGAGAATCGATGCCGAATTGGCGGAAATGGACAAATATCCGATTGATTTTTCTGATATACCGCCCATGCAGGATGCGGATAGACAGCGGCTTCGGTTTGGGCACGAGCGGTTTTTGAAGATGCTGCCACCGGATATGGTCAAGGCCCTTGCTCGGCAAAGGCTGGAACAAATCAAGGCCGCAGACTGCGAAGTCCGGGAGACTGTAGGGGTGGTGGTGGCGTGAGAAGGGCCTCACACGAGGGCACAGAGGGGAAAAAATATAGGCGTATTTAGCTCCTGCATACGGGGGGATTTTGGATGGTGACCTTTGCGATTCCCTGGGATGCTTCCGGCGGCTTGGCTATGCCATTCCCTCAATGTCCTTGAAGTACCGAACCGTACCCACTTTGAGTTCCTCCGTGGCGTCCTCATCGCATACGATAATTGAGCGCGGGTGCATTTGCAGGCACGAGAGCGTCCACATGTGATTGACGCCCCCCTCGACAGCCGCTTGCAAAGCGCGGGCTTTGTTGTGCCCTGAGGCGATAATCAGCACTTCCCGTGCGTCCATCACCGTACCCACCCCGACGGTCAGGGCGGTGGAGGGAACCCTGCGTTCGTCGTTATCAAAAAACCGGGAGTTTATAATCCTCGTGTCCCTGGTGAGGGTTTTTATTCTGGTGCGGGAATGGAGGGATGAACCCGGTTCATTAAAAGCGATGTGGCCGTCCGCGCCCATGCCGCCCAAAAAAAGCTCAATGCCGCCGAAGGAAGCAATCTGCTTTTCATAATTCTCGCACTCCGCGGGCAAGTCTGATGCCATACCGTTCAGGAGGTGCACATTCTTTTTATTGACGTTGATGTGGGAAAAGAGCGCGTCCCACATAAACCGGTGGTAACTTTGGGGATGATTCTCGTCCAGACCCACGTACTCGTCCATATTGAAGGTGACTATGTGCGCAAAGGACACCGCGCCTTCTTTGTGCAGCCTGATAAGTTCCCGGTAAATCCCCAGGGGACTTGAACCTGTGGGGAGTCCCAGCACAAAAGGTCTGCCACTGGAAGGCTTGAAGGCGTTGATACGCCCGGCGATATACGAAGCCGCCCAATGGCAGGCATCAGTATAATTTTTATGAATAAGAAGCCGCATAATTTCTCCTACAAAATAGTGTGTTTGAGCGCTCCGTTGGCCATAACCGCAAGGACAGTAAAATATTTATCAAACACTACCAAATCCGCATCATATCCCGGAATGATGCTTCCCTTACGGGTGTAGCGCATAATCCGCGCGGGGTTTGACGAAGCAGTCTTGACCGCATCCTCCAGGCTGAACCCGAAGGACACCAGATTTTTTACCCCCTGAATCATGGTCAGGGCGGAACCGGCAATCACATCGTCTGACTTGCGATGGAACCGGCCGTCGTGAAAAACCACCTCCTCGCCATTGGCAAAGAAAGGCCCCTGGGCCTGTTCCGTGGGTTTAAGGCTGTCGGTAACCAGCACAATATTGTCGATGGGTTTATCCCGCATAAGCAGCTTGAATAAGTCAGGGTGGACATGGCAGCCATCAGCAACGATTTCGCAGGTCATCTCCGGATGGATGAGGATTGCCCCCACCGCATTGGGGTTGCGGTGGTCAAGTTTACTCATGGCATTAAACAGATGAGTGGAGTGCAAAATCCCCACCTGCATCCCTTCAACCATGTTCTCGTAAGCCGCGTCGGTATGCCCCGCCTGAAGCACGATGCCCTTTTTTATGCAAAAGAGGGCAAGCTCGCGCATTCCTCTGAGTTCCGGCGCCACGGTCATATTGACAATGCGCCCTTTTGACGCTTCCCAGAGCTGCTCCATAAGGGAAATGTCCACGGGTTTGACCGTTTCCGGGCGCTGCACCCCCAACCGGGCCGGGGACAGAAAGGGACCCTCCAAATGAAGCCCCATAATCCGCGCGCCTGCTTCCTTGCCCATAGCCTTCGCTGTTGCCGCCACTGCCCTTCGCATATCTTCCGTAGGATACAGGGTCGGATTGAAGGCCGTCACCCCGCATTTAACCAGCCGACGGGACATTTCAACGACCGACTCAGCGGAAAAGTCATCCGTACCATATCCGCCGAATCCGTGAATATGGGTATCAATAAAACCCGGCGCAATATACGCGCCTCCAGCGTCGATAATTTTGACATCACTGCTGAAATGTTTTTGTTCAAACCGCCTTTGAGAAAACACGTCCGCCACCAACCCGTCTTCAATCAAGACAGCGCATCGTTCCATCGCGGCAAAACCAGTCAGAACCGTACCATTGTGCAGACAAATCGTCTTCATACTGACTCCTTGATACCAGTAGTATACTTAAAAAACACGGACAAAGCAATGGCATAACAAGCGCGGTACTGCTATACTCCCTTCCATGACCGTCCGCCAACTACTGCGCTCCGCCCGCAGCCTTTTTGCCGACCCCGGCGTCCCCCAGCCATCCCCCACCCCGCTTCTGGACTGCGAGTGCCTCTTGTCCCACATCTGTGGAACAACGCGAAGCCGCCTCCTTGCCCAGGACGACCGGGAACTGACCGCAACGGAACTTGCTCAATTCAGGGAAGCGGCAAAAAAACGCCAGAGCGGACTTCCCGTGGCTTACCTCACAGGCAAAAAGGAGTTTTTTGGCATGGAATTTACCGTTACCCCGGACGTGCTGATTCCCAAGCCGGATACTGAACTGCTGGTTGAACATGCCCTGAGCTTCATCGAATCCCTGCCAAAAGCGCGAACCCCGCAGAGCCGGCCGCTGGAAATCGCCGACGTCGGAACCGGCAGCGGCTGCATCGCCATACCGGTACTGGCAAACGCCACGCGGGACATCCGGGTTACCGCTATAGACATCTCCAGAGCCGCCCTCGCGATAGCCAGAGAGAACGCCGCCCGCCTCCTCCCTCCGGCCAAACAGCGGGCTATCACCTTTGTTCGCTCAAACATCTTTTCCGCGCTGCATTCCGCAGCCTACACCCTAATCCTCTCAAATCCCCCCTATGTCCCCAGCAAAATCGCAAAAACTCTGTTGTCCGACGGACGCAACGAGCCGCTCTTGGCGCTGGACGGCGGCGAAGACGGCCTGGACTGCGTCCGCGCCCTGGCTGACCAGGCCGCGGAGCATCTGACGCCGGATGGCTGTCTCTTGCTGGAAACCGGAGAATACAACATTGACAAAGCGGAACATTATTTGGCCAGCCGGGGATTTCGCGAAATAATCCGTTACACCGATTTGGGCGGATATCCCCGGCTTTTACGGGCCGTTGTCACCGCCCGTTAGGAGAATACAGGTAGTCAAAGTAGTCCATATTGGTACTGTAGGTGGTGTCAAAGTTGGGAATAGTCGTCTTATAGGACTCCAGGCTCTTCCAGAAAGCGTAGAACTCCGGGTCTTTCTGGTAGGCTCCGGCATAAAT
>JAITOJ010000020.1 GCA_031290005.1 Treponema sp.
TCACCAACAACAACTAACACCCACCCCCACCCCCAACCCCCCCCACCCCCCCCGCCCCCCCCCCCCCCCCCCCCCCCGGGGGGGGGGGGGGGGGGGGGGGGGGGACAATATTTTCTTCACATCCAGTCTACTCACACACATTGGGCGTAACCTTACTACACCTCATTTGTTTTTGTCAAGGGAAAAAAGAGTATTTTCGGTGTATTTTGTGAAAAAAGTTACTTTTTTCTGTTTTTTTGTGTAAAAATTGACAAAAATATCCAAATTCAATAAAATATATATTGATGAAACAGATAAACTGCGCCTTCCGATCCCTGAGCGACATCAAGGGCAAAAAAATCACTGTCATGGGACTGGGGCTGAATCACGGCGGGGAAGCGGCGGCGCGGTTTTTCCTGAACCACGGCGCAACAGTAACCGTTACGGATATGAAAACCCCTGAGGAGCTTGCGCCTGCGGTCAAAGCCCTGCAAAATGACCCGGAAATCGACCAAAGCTGTCTGCGTTTTGTGTTGGGCGGCCACGAGGCGGAGGATTTTTCCCGCGCCGACGTGGTTATCAAGAATCCCGGCATAAAATACGAGGGCAATCAATTTCTGGCTGTTGCAAAGGCGATTGAAACGGACATATCCGTGTTCCTGGCCCTGACCAAAGCGCCAATCATCGCCGTAACGGGCAGCAAGGGCAAGTCCACCACCGTGAGCGCCATCCACTACGGCCTGTGTGAAGCGGGCTTCAGGGCCTTTCTGGGGGGCAACATCACCGTGAGCCCCCTCACGTTTCTGGAACAGACCGCGCCGGACACGCCGGTCGTCCTGGAACTGTCAAGCTGGCAGCTTGCGGACCTCCGGGGCCGGGGCGTTCTGCGTCCCAAAATCGCCCTGATCACCCCGATTTTTCCCGACCACCAGAACTGGTACAACGGCATGGAACCCTACGTGGCGGACAAACGCCTGATTTACGCTGACCAGACGCCGGACGACTGGACAATCTGCCAGGCCAACGACCCCTGGGGCGACCTGTTCGCCGTTGAAACGCGGGCGCGGGTTATCCGCTATCCCAGCGCCGCCGCCGATGTGTACTTGAATGACCTGCTCGTGCCGGGCGCTCATGCCCGGCAAAATGTGCAAAACGCCGCCCTGGTATTGTCCCTCAGGGGGGTCAACCCAGACGAGGCGGCGCGGATTCTTTCCCACTGGCACGGGATTCCCCACCGGCTGGAATATTTCCACACCTGGACATTCACAAACCCGGCGGGCGGACTCACTGCCGTATGGTTTTATAACGACAGCGCGGCCACAGTTCCCGAAGCAACGGCGGCGGCTTCCCAGGCTTTCGGCAGGCCGGTGCATCTGCTGTGCGGCGGCACAGACAAACAGCTTGACTTTGCTCCCCTGGCGGACGCCCTGGCCGGGCAAACGCCGGACGCTATTCCCGCCGCCTCAATTCATCTATTGGCGGGCACAGGGACAGACAAACTCATCCCGCTGCTCAAAAATCGCGGCGTTGCCTATAATGGGCCTTTCGCGTCCCTGGATTCCCTGCTTGCCTCCTTACAAAAAAACCTGACTTCCCAGACTTCTGGTAATTTGGAAGAAATCGAAGAAATCGTAGTGTTTTCGCCCGGAGCGACTTCTTTTGGCATGTTCAAAAACGAGTTTGACCGGGGAGAGCGATTCAAGATTGGCGCTACGGGGGCGTTTTGAAAGAATCCGGCCCCATAGTTGTCCGCGCCAAAGTCCTGGGCTATTGCTTTGGGGTGCGCCGGGCGGTGGATATGGCCGTCAAAGCCGCCGCACAGTATCCCCGGCAGCCCATCTATACCTACGGCCCGCTCATCCATAACCCCCAGGCGCTGGACTTTCTCAAAGACCGGGGCATTACCGTTCTGGACGATGAATCGCCCCAGGCGGAACCCGTCAGAGTCCAAGGGGCGGTGGTCATTATCCGGGCTCACGGCGTCCCTCCGGAAATCAGGCAGCGTCTTGAGGAACAGGGGGCGCGCATAGTGGACGCCACCTGCCCGCGGGTGGTGAAAAGCCAAAAGCTGGCCGCCCAGTTTTCCGCGTCAGGATACACGGTGATTATCGCCGGGGACACAGACCACGGGGAAGTGGCGGGAATCGCCGGATTCGCGCCGGGCTGCGTCATCGTGGAAAACCCCGGAGAGGCGGAACTGCTTGCCAAAAGCGCGCGCTGTCCGCAAAAGGCGGCCCTCATTGCTCAGACCACGATTAGCCAGGGGGAATACGACGCCATCGCGCTGGCGCTGCTCCCGGCAATCCCTGATTTGCGCGTGTGCGCCACTATTTGCCCGGCAGCCACGGAACGCCAGCAGGCTCTTGAAGAATTATGCGGTCAGGTGGACGGCGTGCTGGTTATCGGGGGGAGAAGCTCCGCAAACACCCGGCGGCTTTTGAGCACCGCGCAAAAGAGATGCGCCCTCTCGGCGCTCATCGAATCCCCGGACGAAATCCCGGAGCGCTTCTTTTCCCTCCCGCGAACGGGCATCACCGCCGGAGCATCCACCCCGGATGAAATCATTGAGCAGACCGCCGCCAGATTATCGGCGGGTGAGTAAGGTGATTAAGATTTCCGGCAAAATTGCCGATAGTAGTATAGCAGTATAGAATAGTAGAAGGATTAGTACTGGTGAAACAGATTTTGGTGATTAATTTTCCCGATTTTCTCGCTGATTTTCTGAAGGCAAAACTTGCCTGGGAAGATATTATCCTGGAAAGTCCGATGGGTAACCGTGACGCCTATCTGCCGCTCATCTCGTCCATGCCCGACTTGGTGATAATCTCCATTGCTGATTCTATCGCAGAATACGATAATTTTTTGCAGGCAAAACAACAAAATCTTTCGGTACAGAAAATACCGATTTTTGTCCTGGGGCCGCCCCTCACCCAGAATATGACTGCGAAACTCCGGCAATATGGGGTTGTCAAGTATTTTTCCAAACCCGTGAAATTTACGGTCTTTCTGAATGCCCTTGGACAATTCCTGGGTGTCCCTATTGCCCTGGACCCGACGCCTTGCGGCCTGCAAATCCGCTGGACTCAATCCGGCATTCTGGTCAGCGTTACCGGGGGTCTGAACTATGACCAGATACCTCTGCTGCGTTTGTGGCTCAGCGAACTGCTGGACGCCAAAAGAGCGCAGCACCAACAGAAACTCCAGATGATAGTACAGATACGCGATTTCTCGTTCTCTTTCCTTGACGGCGTAAATATTGAAATGCTGCTGAACAGCATCGCATCTGACCCGCGGCTTCCTCCCCGGAATATCACCCTTATTTCCGGCGACGCTTTTCTTGGGGCTTTGATTGCGGGCCATGAGGCATATAACAGTATTACCCTGTGTTCTGAATTGCCGAAGTCTGCTTCTTCGCTGCTGGAATCGACGCCTTGTTTTTTTTCCTCATTTTTCCTATAATTCCGCTATGCCTATTAGGATTCCTAAAACCTTGCCCGCCTATAATTCGCTGCGGGAAGAAAATGTTTTTGTCATAGCTGACACGCGGGCTGCCCGGCAGGATATCCGGCCGCTTAAGGTGGCGATCGCCAACCTTATGCCGACTACCGTGGATACGGAAATCCAACTCCTGCGGCTGCTGAGTAACACACCGCTTCAGGTGGACATAACGCTGGTACACATGGGGAGTCATGAGTCCCGGAACGCGCCGCCAGGACATTTGGAAAAATTTTATGTCAGCACCGAAAAGGCTATGCGCACCCGGTATGACGGGCTTATTATTACCGGCGCGCCCGTGGAAACCCTGCCCTTTGAGGAAGTGGATTACTGGAACGAGCTTGCTTCTCTACTGGATTATTCAAAAAATAACGTGTGGTCAACCCTGCATATCTGTTGGGGCGCTCAGGCGGGACTGTACTGGCGCTACGGTATTCCCAAGACCGGCCTGTCTCAAAAACTGTTCGGTATTTTTGCCCACGGGGTGAACGAACGGCATAGCCCGCTGTTTCGCGGTTTTGACGACGAATTTCTTGCGCCCCAATCCCGGCACACTGAAAGCAGCGGGGAAGCAATCGCCAAAACACCGGCACTTACCATTCAGTCGGAAACCCCCTGCGGCGGGGTCTTCATTGTGACTGCCCGCGAAGGCCGGGAGGTCTACATTACCGGCCACCTGGAATACGACCCTCTGACTCTTGACCGGGAATACCGCCGGGACTTGTCCAAGGGCCTTCCCATTACAGTTCCGCAAAACTACTACCCCGGCAACGACCCTTCAAAGGCTCCATTAGTCCGCTGGCGAGCCCACGCCCACCTGTTTTTTTCCAACTGGCTCAACTACGTATACCAAGAGACGCCGTACGATTTATCGAAACTATAAATTAGTCGGGATGGAGGGATTTGAACCCCCGATCTTCTGCTCCCAAAGCAGACGCCTTAGCCCCTAGGCTACATCCCGAAAGTAAAATCAGTATGCCGCAAACCGCCCCTCTTGGTCAAGGGGCTGCTTCTTTTGACATAATTCCCTCAGATTTGGAACCTTGACATTTATTTTCACTGTTTTTATACTTCCACTCATGTTTCTTGTTAATCGTTTCCGGGCGTTGTGTGCTGCCGGACTATTGGGGCTTTCCCTGGCCTCCTGCGCAACCCTGGATGTGGCCTATGCCAACGTGGGGCTTCAGGGGCCGGCGGAACAGCTTCCGGTGAGCAAATTCGACAAACAGAACGCCGCCTACCAGAAAGCCGGACGTTATTATCTGCGGGGACGGGACAAAATCCTTGCTCAATTGGATAAAAAATACCCTGGTTTCCGCGCCGATATTTTAAACGGCGATGGAGAAACCATCAAACCGGCGGTTCAGCGGCTGCAGGCCAAAGAGGTGCCCTCAATGTACTGGGCAGCGGCTGGCTGGCTGAGCGCGTTCTCCCTGGAACCGCTCAACATAGACCTGATGTCCACGGTGTCCGGCGCGGTGGCCCTGCTGGAACGGGGGGCGGAGCTTGACCCGGATTATTCCAACGGCGCGATTTGGGACGCCCTGTGCGCCTACTATGCGGCAGCCGGGGATTTTGGCGGCGACCGGGAGCGGGCGCGTTACTGCTTTGAGCAAAGCCTCCGCGCGTCCAAGGGTAAATCGCCCGGCCCCTATGTCACCTGGGCTCAGTCGTATTGCGTGCCCATGCAGGATTTGGCCGGTTTTGAGGAAACTCTGCAAAAAGCCCTGTCCGTGAAAGGGGGCGGTTTACTTTCCTCAAGAGCAAGAAAGAAAGCCCGCTGGCTTTTGGAAAATAAGGAAAACTTTTTTGTTATTTGGGACTAAATTGACTTCTATATATATAGAAAAAGGAGTGTCTGTTTTGAAAAAACTGACTTTGAAAAAAACACTGGTTTATCTTGCCCTGTCATGCTGCGCCTTTTTTGCCGCTGCCAATGGGAATCAGGAGCAATCCCAGGGCGCCGGGCATGGGCAGGCGATTAAAATCGCTTCAGTGGCGCCCAACAATTCTCCCTGGGATGTGGAACAGAAAAAACTTGCCCAGGAATGGGCCCGAATCACTGAAAATCAGGTGATTTTGCAATTCTTCGACGCCACCGCTCTGGGCGGAGAGGGCGGGGTTATTCAAAAACTGCGGACAGTGCGTCCCGGACAGCGGGCGCCCTTGGACGGCGCGATTTTTACCAGTCTCGGCATATCCCAGCTAGCCCCAGACTCCCATGTGCTCACCTTTTGCGTTCCCTTCATGTTCCGGAACCAGGACGAAGTGGACTATATCTTTGACCTGTTTTCCCCGGAGATTCAGCAGGCTATAAAAGACAAGGGCTATGTGCTTCTGGGCTGGTTCAATGTGGGCTGGATTTATTTTTCCACCAAAGAGAGCGCGGAAACCCCGGAAAAACTCAAAAACCTCAAGCTGGCTATGGGCGGCATGGATTCCCCGGAGTTGAACACGGCGTTCAAGACCGCGGGATTCAAGCTGGAAGCGGTGAGCGCTGACAAGCTGGCCCAAAATCTCAAGGCCCCCGGCGGCGTACAAGGAGTCTACGGCATCCCCATGTATACCTATGCCACCAAATTTTATGAAAGCCTCCCTTATATACTGGATGTGCCGATTTGTCCCATTCTTGCGGCCTTTGTGATTTCCGAAAACACCTGGAACGCCATCCCCGAATCATACAAACTCCGGATGCGCGAAGCGGTAAAAAAATCCCAGCAAGTTTTTATGGACGTGCAGCGGGAAACAGACAAACAATATCTGGATTTGATGGAAAAAGCCGGGGTGACCCGGGTGAAACCCGTCGGCCTTGCCCACTGGGAAGATGTGTTGCAGGGAGACGCCCGGAAAATGGCTGATACGGGCAGTACCGTGATTAACCGGGATTCGTATTACCGTATTGAGTCCGCATTGGAAGAATATCGCGCCGCCCATCAAAGCGAACGGTAGGGGATGAATTGATGTACGGATTGAAAAAAACAGCCTGTTTTGCGGTGTTCTTTTGTCTGGCTTTTTGCGCCTTTGCCGAAGGAAAGCCGGAAGAGTCCCCCAAACGGATCATAAAAATCGCTTCCATAGCGCCCAGGCGTTCGCCTTGGGATATAGAACAAAGCAAAATGGCCGAGGAATGGACAAAAATTTCCGGTAACAGAATTGAACTGCAATTCCTTGCCACCACCGCGCTGGGCGGCGAAGGCGCGGTCATCCAAAAACTGCGGGCCGTGCGGCCCGGACAACAGCCGCCTTTGGAAGGCGCGGTTTTTACCAATTTGGGTATTTATGAGCTTGCCCCGGAGTCGCAGGTCTTGTCGTTTTGCATCCCTTTTTTATTTCGCAATCAGGCTGAAGTAAACTATGTGTTCAACGCCCTTTTCGGAGAAGTCCAGTCTGCGATAAAAGCCAAGGGATATGAGCTTTTGGGCTGGTTTAGCTGCGGCTGGATATATGTCGCCACCAAAGAGAGCGCGGAAACCCCGGAAAAACTCAAAAATCTGAGAATTGCCATGGGTGGTTTTGGGTCTGAAGAAATCACCTCGGCTTTCCGGCTTGTGGGATTCAAGGCGGAAAATATTGCCTCAGATAAAATTGCCCAGAGCCTGAAAAGTCCCGGAGGCATTCAGGGGATATACACCATTCCCATGTATACCTACGCCACCCAGTATCACAAAAGCCTGCCCTATATCCTGGACGTGCCCCTGTGTCCGATGTTCACTGCCTTTGTGCTTTCGGAAAAAACCTGGGCTTCCATTCCCGAGGAATATAAAGACCGGTTTCTGGAAGAGGTGCGAAAATCAATGGATGTCTTTATTAAGACTCAGGATAGCATCGACCGGCAATATCTGGAACTCATGCAAAATGAGGGAGTCACGCTGATAAAACTTTCCGCTGCCGAGCGGGCTCACTGGGAACAGGTTTTAACCGGAGACGCGCAAAAAATGATTGAATCGGGCAATACGATTTTTAATCAGGATTTTTACAACCGGATTACAGCGCTGCTTGAAGAATACCGGGCGGCTCATAAGGACTAAATATGATTCGGAAAATTTGTGACGCCATTGCGGTGGCTTTTGTCTTTCTGTTGTCTTTGGCAACCCTGGCTTTCAAGGTGATGCAGGACATGTTCAAAATAACCATTTTGGACAGCGACACTATTGTGGTAAATATCTTGTTTGTGTTCGCCTGTATTGCCGGGGTGGTCACCTGGCGGGAAGGCAGGCATATCAGCCTTGCTTCCCTGACCGACAAAGCGCCGCCCAGGGCTGCCAAAGTTATCGCCCGGATAAACGCCTTCGCAATCCCTTTTGTGCTCACCCTGCTGTTCCTGGCTTCCTTTTCCGAAATGTTTGTGGCCTTTGAGCCGGGCAGCACTGTTTTGGGTATTCCCCTTATCGCGGTATTCGCGGTTTTACCCCTGGCGTATCTGGCCATGCTGGGGATGCGCTTTGCCAGAGACGCCCACCGCATAAGCGCGGCGCTGGGCATCGCGGCGGGACTGTGCGCCGCCGCAAGCCCTATCGCGGGGATTGTGTATTCCCTGACCGGTTTTGAACTGCCGTTCCTCACCGGTATATTCGACGCCTGGTGCGCCTTTGCCGGCGCGGCCACCATCCCGCTGGTTGTCCTGTGCATTGTTCTGGCGTTTTTGGGAGTCCCCTTGTTTGTCGTCGTCAGCGCGGTGTCCTATATCGCCTTTTCTCAGGGCGGCGGTTATGTGGAAGTTATCCCCATTGAAGCCTATGGCATTCTCACGGATAAAACCATCGCGGCCATTCCCCTGTTCACCATCGCGGGCTACCTCTTTTCCAAAGGAAGCGCCGGAAGCCGGCTGGTGGAAGTGTTCCGGGGCTGTTTTGGGTGGTTCCGGGGCGGCGCGGTGGTGGCGGCGATTATCGTAACCACGTTTTTCACCACCTTTACCGGAGTTTCCGGGGTGACCATTCTTGCCTTGGGATCGCTGCTGACCATCATGCTCTCCGGGTCCGGCTATTCCACAGACAACGCTCGTTCGCTCATCACCTCGTCCGGGGCAATCGGGCTGCTCTTTCCGCCCAGCATGGCGATTATTTTGTACGGATCCGCCAATTATTTTTCCGTGGACATCGTTGACCTGTTCAAGGGCGCACTCATTCCCGGCTGCCTCCTTGCCCTGGGCATGATTGCCATCGGTTTTATGTACGACAAGAATCCGGCCCGGAAGCCCTTTTCAGCTGCGGAAGCGCTCCGGGCATTCAAAAATTCCGCCCTGGAATTGCTGATGCCCGTGCTTATCTGCCTGGGCTATTTTACCGGCTTTTTCAGCCTGACCGAAAGCGCCGCCTTCGCGGTAGTGTACGCCATCTGCCTGGAAACCTTTGTCCGCCGGGACTTTACCATTCCCCGGCTTTTGTCTGTGATTGTGGAGAGCCTCCCCATTTCCGGCGGCCTCCTGTTCATTCTGGCCTCCGCGCGGGGGCTGTCCTATTTCCTTATGGACGCCAACATCCCCCAACTGCTCTCTCAGGTGGTGCTCTCCTATGTGTCCTCAAAGTATGTCTTCCTGATTCTCCTGAATCTGGTGCTGATCGCGGTGGGCTGTCTGATGGACATCAACTCCGCCATTTTGATTGTGTCTCCCCTGATTATTCCCATCGCGGAATCCTTCGGGCTTTCGCCGGTGCACACGGGGGTGATTTTCCTGATGAATATGCAGCTCGGCTTCCTCACCCCGCCGGTGGGCATGGATTTGTTCATCGCGTCCTATACCTTTGACATACCGGTGCTCAAGGTGGTGCGCGGGATTTTGCCCTTCCTGCTGGTGCAGTTTATCGTCCTGCTTCTGGTAACCTATATTCCGTGGTTTTCCAGCGTTCTCCTGTAGAAAATGCCCCGTCCCCATTCAGTTGTTCTGATAGTCCTGTGTTCCGTCTGTGTGTTGTGTGTCGCGGGGGCGCTGTATCTGGCGGCAGGGAAGCCGCGCGGTCCCGGGGACTCCCGTCTGCCGGAGAGTGCGGTCCCGGCGGAGGAAGGAAACCGCCCGGCCCCGGAACCGGAGGTGCGGCTTTCCGAAGGCCGCTCCGTTGAAAGTGACGCCGCCTTCCAGATAGATAACTGCCTGGTCGGCCTTTCCCTCAGGGACAAAATTGCCCAGCTTTTTCTGGTCAATCTTTCGGGAAACAGCCGCTTTGTTCCGGTGGACTTCGACCAGGACAAAAAGCCCCTGATTCCCGGCGGCTATCTCTTTTTCTCCTACAATATCGCGGAAACCTCCGATACGGTCAGAGAGTTCACCTCGTCCATCCGGGATTTCTGCATTGTCCAGGGCAAGATTCCCCCGTATCTGGCCATTGACCACGAGGGCGGCTCGGTCAACCGGCTCAGGAATCTGGTAAGCCCCGCGCTGCCTTCGGCCCGGGAAGTGGCGGAAGCTCTGTCCCCCAGGGATGCCGAGTCCCTCTATCGTATTCAGGGACAGCGGCTTGCCGAACTGGGATTTCACCTGAACGTGGCGCCGGTGGTGGAGATTGAGACCCCGGACAACACGGAATTCATCCACGGACGGAGTTTCGGCAGCCCGGAACAGGCGGCGCTCTTTGGTCGGGCCGCGGTCGCGGGTTACCGGAGGGGCGGAATTCAAAGCGCGGTGAAGCATTTTCCCGGTAACACCAACGATGACCCCCACACGGGATTTCCGGAAATAGCCGCCGCGCCGGAGGAACTGGAAGCCTTGTATATCGCTCCCTTCCGGGAAGTCCTCAAGTCCGATCCGGCGGCGGCGCTCATGTCCCACGCCAGAACCGCTTTTTTTGACCCTGGCCGCCCGGCTTGTTTGTCGTACTTCTGGGTGACCCGGATGCTCCGGGAACAGCTGGGCTTTAACGGTCTGATTATTTCTGACGATAGATATATGGCGGTGCTGGGGAAAAATGGATTCCCGCCGGAAACCGCGGCGATTATGGCCATTGAAGCGGGAATCGACGTGATTATGATTTCGGAAAAGCGGTGTTTTCCCCTGGTTGAGGCCCTGGAACGCAAGGCCGCATCTGAGGCGGATTTTGCGCAAAAAATCGACCGGGCAGCCCGGCGGGTGCTGGAATTCAAATCCCGGTGCGG
>JAITOJ010000041.1 GCA_031290005.1 Treponema sp.
ATCCCTGAAATGATGGTCTGCATGGTCATTCTGGGCTTTATCGGCTGGTTCCTCATCGAGATTCTCAAGTATGTGGAAATCAAACTGGCGGTGTGGAAGGTGGGGCGTTAAGAAGGAAATCAGGGAGAACCGATGATTGAAGCCAAAGGAGTAAGCAAATTTTTCCCCGTGACCAACGAGAAAGGGCTGGCCGAGGGGCTCACGGCGGTGCTGAACGTGTCACTCACCATCCCCGACGGGCGTATTGTGTCCCTCCTGGGGCCATCGGGGTGCGGGAAGTCCACCTTCCTGGAGATTCTCGCTGGCTTGCAGGCGCCAACCGACGGCACTATCCACATCGACGGCCGCCTTGTGCTGGAGCCCCTGCCGGCCACGCGGAAGGAGCAGATCGCCTACCGCCGGCGCTACCGGTTTATTTCGCCCCTGGCAAACGGCGTGTTCCGGGACCATCCCAAACACGACATCGCCATGATTTTTCAGGACGACGCGGTGGTTCCCTGGATGACGGCGATTGCGAACGTGCTGTTCGCCCTGAAGCTGCGGGGGTTCGACCCCTTCGACAAGCTCAGGGACCGAAGGGGATTGCTGAACCGGTTGCTGAGCCAGTCGAAGCACACCCGGCGGGAACTGACTGAAAAGGCGCTGGTGTACCTAGGCAAGGTTGGCCTGGCCCAGGCGGCCAACAAGTACCCCGGCCAACTCTCCGGCGGCATGAGGCAGCGTCTGGCCCTGGCCCGGGCGCTCAGCGTGGAGCCCAAAATCATTTTGATGGACGAGCCCTTCGCTGCGGTGGACGCCCTCACCCGTGAAAAATTGCAGGACGAATTGCTCCGCCTTCTCTCCGACACCGCCGTTGCGGGCAACGCAATCACCATCGTGCTGGTGACCCACGACGTGAGCGAGGCAGTGTATCTTTCCGATGAGGTGCTGGTGTTTTCCCCCAGCCCGGGCACCATCCGCAACCGCATTCCCGTGGATATACGGCGGCCCCGGGCACGGACGGATCCGGGGATTTTGGCCATACAGGAGCGCATTTTGGGGATGTTCCAGTACGACATCAACCAGGAAGCGGAGTATCAGATATGACTCCGAGGGCCGTATTGTAAAACTGCAAAACTTGTGATAGAATTACTCCAGTTCGTAGTGTGGGGGTGAATGTCATGGCTATTGAACAATATACGGAGTCCCTTGTTTTGCAGGGAATGCAATGCGCAATCGGCGAAAATGCCTTTGGGTATGTGTTCCCCCAGGGCGATGTGGAACAGGTAGATACATTAGAAAAATTGCTCAAAAAAGCCGGAGGAAAACCCTCTGTCTGCCCCCTGCCTGATTTTTCCCAGGGCGGCAACGGCAAAGCAAAACCGGAATACATCGTCACTTTTAACAAGCACCAAAAAACCATTATCGTGGTAGAATGCAAAAAATCAATTTCAAAGCACAAAACGGAAAATGCAGACCATCCCAAAGATTATGCCGTTGACGGGGCATTGTATTACGCAAAATTCTTGAAAGAAGAATACAATGTCATCGCTCTCGGTGTGTCGGGCACAAAAAAGGACAACCTGAAAGCAAGCGCCTTTTATTGGCAAAAGGGACAAGACGATTATACCGAATTAAAAAAAGCCCGTGATATTATTTACGAACCGGAAAATTATATACGCATGGTTTCCGGCGAGGCGATAAAAAAGGCGGTTTCTATTGAAAAAATACAGGAACTCGCGCTTGAAATGCACGAATCGCTGCGGGAACTTTCTGTAACGGTTAAACATAAACCGGTTTTTATCGCCGGAATTTTAATAGCGTTAAAAGACACAGATTTTACGCAAGAGTATCCTAATCTTGTTTCATTTAATTCACTCCTCCGCCGCTTGCAGGACGCTATAGACAATGTTCTATCCAATAGCGATGTGCGCCAAAATAAGATTAACGATATAAAAAGTCAGTTCAAAATTATCGGGCGCAATACAAAAATTAAAGATATACCTTTGGGACATTATAATTCGCTTTCATGGTATATCGAGGAATTGGAAAAAAAGATTAAGCCCATGATGGACTTTGCGGACAATACCATTGACGCGCTGGGAATTTTCTATCACGAGTTTGTAAAATATTCAGGCGGTGACGGCAGCGGACTCGGAATTGTTTTAACCCCGCAGCATTTGACGGAATTTATGTGCGGCCTTGCGGAGGTCAACAAGAATAGCAAAGTAGTTGATATTTGCTGCGGTTCCGGCACCTTTCTTGTAAGTGCTATGAGCAAGATGTTCAAAGATGCCAACACCACTGAAATCGCCCGTATTAGGCGCGAATCTCTGTTTGGCGTTGAAAGCGATGACGATATATACACGCTTGCTATCGCCAATATGATAGTGCGCGGCGACGGTAAGTCAAACATCATAAATGGTGATTGTTTTAAACAAAGCGTAGTTGACGAATTAAAACAAAAAAATATTAATATCGGTTTAATAAACCCGCCTTATGCTCAAACAAAATCAGAGCTTGAATTTGTTGAACACATGCTTGATATTCTCTCGGCAGGGGGAACCGGCGTTGTCGTTGTGCCTCTTGTCTGCGCCATCGGCACGAAATTCAAGGAAGTTCGTGAACGGCTATTCAAAAAGCATACATTAAAATCTGTTTTTTCTATGCCCGATGATATTTTTTATTCCAATAACGCAAGCGTGAATGTATGCGTTATGGTATGGGAAGCGCATAAACCGCATGACGCAACAAAGACTACCTTTTTCGGTTATTACAAAGACGATGGTTTTGTCAAAGCAAAGAAACTGGGGCGGATTGACAAGTTTAACAAGTGGCGCGGCATAGAAGCGGAATGGATCCGGTTGTACCAGGAACGGGAAATAAAAGAAGGCATGGCTGCTAAAAAAGCCGTAACATGGAAAGACGAATGGCTTTGTGAAGCGTATATGGAAACGGATTACTCGCTCTTAACGCAGGATGATTTTCAGAACACGGTTAATAATTTTCTGGCGCACCTTGTGAAAACAGGGGCAAAAATTAAAGGAGATACATAGATGAGACTGGAAGATTTGTTTTATATCAAATATGGAATTAACCTTGAACTTAACGCTTGTGAAATAACTGCCGATAAAGACGGCATAAATTTTGTCGCAAGAACGGCAGAAAAT
>JAITOJ010000043.1 GCA_031290005.1 Treponema sp.
TTTTTCAGCCGCCACTTCCTGATGTTCTCGTGGTGCCCCGAAAGCAGCGCCTCCGGAACCGCCATCCCGTTATACACCTCAGGCCGGGTGTACTGGGGATATTCCAGCAAATTGCCGGAAAAACTCTCTTCCTCCAGGGACTCTGCGGAAATCACCCCGTGGATAAGCCGGTACACTGCGTCAATCACCGTTGCCGCGGCCAGCTCCCCAGAGGACAGCACATAATCCCCGATGGAGATTTCGTCATCCACCCACTGGTCGATAATTCGCTGGTCGATACCCTCGTACCGGCCGCAGATAAACACCAGTTCCGGCTCCACGCTCAGCTCCCCTGCCAGCTTCTGGCTGAAAGGCCTGCCCGCGGGAGTTACATAGACCACCCGCTTTTTCCGGGCCTTTACCGATTCCAAGGCCAGACCCAAAGGCTCCGGCAGCATCAGCATTCCCGCGCCGCCGCCGTAGGGGTTGTCGTCGCAGGTCTTGTGCTTGTCAAACGCAAAGTCCCGGATATTGACCAGCTCATAGGCGATGAGGCCCCGCTCAACCGCCTTGGCCATAATCGAACTTTCAAAGTAGGCTGCCAGAATTTCCGGAAACAAGGTAAGCACCGTAAACTTCACCGCTACTCCAAAATCCAGAGCTGCAAAAGCTCCACTTTCCCGGCATCCACGTCAACCGCGCCGATAAACTCCCGGTTATAGGGAATCAGCGCGGTTCTGGGCAGCCCGCTTTTGCTTGACCGGGCCGCGATTCCCAAGGATTCGCACTCCCCGTCCAGCCGCACCTCAAAAAGGCTCCCCGCGCCGCTCTCAAGCACACCGGTAATACTGCCTATGGTCACCGGCTTTTCCTGCCCCTGCTGGGCGAACACCAGGGCGCATTGTTTTAAGTCATCAACGTACTGCTCGCCCTCTTTCAGGGGGCAGGCATTCTTCCGGGGAACCGCCAGGGCGCACCCGGAAACCCGCTTTGCTTCCTCCGGCGAGTCGATGCCCGCCAGTTTCATATACAGGACGGGACTTTCATCCGTACCGCCGAACTCGACTTTTTCCACCGGATATATCCGGTCAGAATCAGGCGAATCCACCCCGCCGGCGCTTTTGCGCCGCACCGTTACTTCCGTCATCTGGGCAAAATGCCCGTATTCGCCGGAAGCGCTTTCCACTTTGACCTTACCCGTAAGCCCGTGGGGACCCCGGATAATCCCAACTACAAACTGGTTCCCTGAATCCGGTTTCTCCATCAGTCCAGTATGTCCAAACTGTACCGTTTGCCCGTCTCGTTGACCGCCGCGCTCATCACGGTTCGGATAGACCGGGCAATCCGCCCGCCCTTGCCGATAACCCGGCCCAAGTCGCCTTCGGTCACCCGCAATTCCAGCTTGGCGCCCCCTTCGTCCTCGGTTTCGGTGACCGAAACGCTGTCAGGGTCATCAGCGATGGATTTTGCGATATACTCAACCAATTCTTTTTGCATAGGTACCGCCGCTTACACCGTGAAGTTTTTCTTGTTGAAAATCTTCCGCACCGTATCCGATGGCTGGGCCCCCACACTAATCCAGTGCCGCGCCCGGTCAGCGTTAAAAGCGATTTGCTTGTCCTCGGCCTCAATGGGGTGATAAATACCGATTTCTTCGATAGTCTCTCCGTCCCGGGGCTTATGGGAATCCTGCACCACTATACGGTAATAGGGGCGTTTCTTTGTTCCAAATTTCTTGAGTCTGATTTTGACCACTTCAATTCCTCCAAAGCGCACACGCGCTAAACTGTGAAGTTTGATTATAGAAAGTACGAAAAAAAAAGTCAATATCCCAGAAGCTGGGACGCTATAAGTCCATCATCAAAAAATCTTTCAGATGTACGCACCGTATGCCGGATTCGCTGTATGCGGGCAGATAATCGTCCAGGGTGACCACGTATTTGGGGAAATTATCGTCAATGCGCTCAAGTCCGCCGAATTCACGGCGTGCCGTTTCCTCGTCGCTGATACGGAACGCAACCTGCACGTAGAGCTTTGTCCCCAGTTTCTCCGCCACAAAGTCGATTTCCGCGCCCCCGAGGCTGCCCACATACACGGTAAAGTCCCGCTGGACAAGAAAATTATAGACCGCATTCTCTATCACCTTGGCAATGTCCAGAATCAAGGGATTCTTTACCAGAATGTTCCTGAGTCCAATGTCTTCAAAGTAATATTTTTCGCCGATTTCAAAAATCTTGAGACCCTTAATATCAATTCGGGAGACTTTCCGCACCAGAAAAGACTTTTGCAGGGCGGAAAGATAGGTGATTACGGTTTGCACGGGCATATTGACCCGCTGATTCTTCAGGTATTTGCTGATATTGTTGGCGGAAAACAGGCTCCCTGTATTGTCCGCGGCATAGGCGGCAAGGTTTTCCAGAAACTGAATGTTCCTGATATTTTCCCTGGCAATCACATCCCTCAGCAAAATCGATTCATAGATATTCCGCAGGTATTCCTGGGACAATTCCTCGCTCCGGTTCAGGGGTGCAAGAGATGCCATATAGGGCAGGCCGCCGATATGCAGATATTTTTGCAGGGTTTCAAGGGTATTTTCCAGGCCGTGAAAGACCAAAAATTCGCTATAGCTCAGGGGATGCACCTGAATCTGGATATAGCGCCCCGCAAGATAGGTGGCAAGCTCCCCGGACAAGAGATGGGCGTTGCTTCCGGTGCAATAGAGGTCGCATTTTTCCTCCGCGAACAGGGACTTCATGCCCTGTTCAAAACCCGCGATTTCCTGAATCTCATCGATAAACACATAATTGGCCTTTCCGGACTGGAGCCTGGCGGAGACATATTCGTATAAATCGCGGCCATCCTGAATATCCCGGAACTCCGCGAATTCAGTATTTATATAGATGAGATTTGCGTCCGGGCCGGTCTTTTTGATTTCTTCCATAAGCTGATAGAGGATGTAACTTTTTCCCGTCCGCCGCTGGCCCGTGAGAATCTTGATGATGTGTGAGCCGATATAGGGCTGCACCCGTTCAGTGTAGGCTTTACGGATAATCAGATTCTTAAAAGTTTCAATCATGATTGAAACTTTACTACTAAATGACTAATTTGTCAAGTATGTTTGAAACATTTACTTATTTTTTTGTTTATTTCAAACATATTTGAAATAAACCCCCTCTTATCATTTTTCGGTGAATCCGCTACAATAACCCCGTTGTGCGTAAACAAGGAATGCTTGCTACATACCGGACATTGCTCCCCTATCTGAAACCCTATCGCGGGCGATACATTTGGGGGTTTTTCTTTTTGGTTCTGGTAGACGGGGCGCAAATCCTGGTACCCCAGTGCATCCGCCGGGTAGTAGACCTGATTTCCGCTATTCCCGAAAAAGGCTTGAACTCACCGGACATATTTCGCCTCTCCGGGGCAATCCTGGGCCTGGCAGTGTTGCTTTCTCTGGGCAGATTTTTGTGGCGCTATTTTATCCACGGCTCCTCTCGCCGGATTGAAGCGGAAATTCGCCAACGGCTCTTTGACCACCTGCTCACCTTGTCCTATGATTTTTACCAAAAAAGCAAAATCGGCGACCTCATGGCCCGGACCACCAACGACTTGAACGCCGTGCGGTCTGCCATCGGCATGGGGCTGGTGTCCTTTATCGACGGCACGGCAATGTCGGCGGCAATCCTGGCGGTCATGTTTGCGCAAGACCCCAAAACCGCATCTCTGTCAATCCTGCCCCTGCCCATTGTGACCGTGCTCATACTGTTCTTTGGCGGTATGATAGGCAAGCTCTTCCAGCGCGCCCAAGAAACCTATTCAGCCATGAGTGACACCGTGCAGGAAACCTTCGCGGGAATCCGGGTGGTTAAGTCGTTTGTGAAAGAATGGTGGTTTATCCACAAATTCGCTGATACCAACGAAGACTACCGGAAGGCAAATATGGCCCTGGTCAAACTCTTCGGGGTCTTCTTTCCTCTGGTCTCGTTTTTGTCCGGCCTCACCATCCTGATTCTGCTTTTGGTGGGCGGTTCCAAGGTGCGCGCCGGGACCATGACGACCGGGGAACTGGCGGCGTTTTTCAGTTACCTGCAAATGCTGATTTGGCCCGTGCTGGGTATCGGCTTTACGGTGAACATGATGCAGCGGGGAGCCGCGAGCATGGCCCGGATTAACGAGCTTTTTGCGGAGAAGCCTTCCATCGCGTCCCCGGCAAACCCCGAATCAGTGTCCGCCGACAACAACGAGTCGGCAATCGCCATTCGGGGCCTGACCTTTGCCTATGATTCATCTCCCGTGCTTTCCGGCATCAACTTGACCATTCCCCAGGGAAAAACCGTGGGCATTCTGGGTAAAACCGGTTCGGGAAAATCGACCCTGCTCAAGACATTCATGCGACTCATTGACCCGCCGCCCAACACGATATTCGTCTGCGGTAAGGATGTGCGCACTCTGGGCTTGGCAGAATTGCGAAGCCTGTTCGCCGTAGTGCCCCAGGACAGCTACCTGTTTTCTGATTCCATACGGCATAACATTGCCTATGGGATTGACGAAATTCTGGCATTCCGGGACACCACCCTTGCGGAGGCGGCGGACGTATCCGCCCTTGCCAGAGACCTGGATGGCTTTGCCCAGGGCTGGGAGACTGTGGTGGGCGAACGGGGACTCACCTTGTCCGGGGGGCAAAAACAGCGGGTGGCAATTGCCCGTGCCTTGGCCTGCGCCGCCGCTGCCGCCTGTCCGCGCATTCTTGTGATGGATGACACACTTTCAGCGGTGGATGCGGAAACGGAACGGAACATCTTGCACAAGCTGCTGGAAAAACGGCAGGGACAAACCACGCTGATTGTGTCTCACCGGGTTTCCACCCTGCAAAACGCGGACCTGGTCATCGTGCTTGAGGATGGGAAAATCACCGAAAACGGCTCCCCCCAGACCTTGATGCGGCAAAACGGCTTTTTTGCCCAGACCGCGCATCTGCAAAAGCTGGAGGAAGGGTAAGATGTCCGATTACTTTGAAATAGAAGATGTGGTAAAAGAATACGACAGCCGTATTGTGAAGCGTATTCTGGCCTACGCAAAACCCTACCGCGCCCTGGCAGTGGGGGCGGTTATCGCTTTGGCGGTATCCACTGTGGGTGAATTGTTCATGCCGGTGATTGTGCAGCGGCTCATTGACTCAAACTTTGTGCTTTTGCATCGGGCGGTTGGCCTGTTATTCGGTATTCTCTCTGCGGTATTCGGCGCGACTTTTTTGCAAACCTGGACAACATCGCTCCTTGCCCAGCGGGTGATGCGCGACCTCCGCATTGCCTTGTTTAAGAAAACCGCCGGGCAATCCACAGATTATTTGTCCCGGCATCCGGTCGGGCGTGTCGTCACCCGGCTCACTGGGGATGTGGAGACGATTAACGAATTTTTCACCTCCGTGCTTGCGGCATTCATAAAAGACTTTTCCGTTATGGCCGGGGTGCTGGTCATGGTGTTCTTCCTGTCCCCCCGGCTCGCTTTGGTGACCCTGATAACCATTCCGCCCGTGGCAGTGGTGGTCGCAATCAGCCGCATCAGAGCCCGGGACGCTTTCCGCAAACAGCGCTCCGCGTCGTCCAAGGTGTCGTCCTATCTTTCCGAACGCCTATCGGGAATTCAGGTGGTACAGCTTTTCGGACGGGAACAGCAAAGCGGCGAGGAGTTTGCCGGGCGCAACCAGGAACTTTTGGACGCAAACCTGGGAGAGATGTACGTATACGCAACCTTCCGTCCGGCTGTCGACTTTCTGGCAAACCTGACCATTGCTCTTATTGTGGCAGCGGGCGCGCATTTTGCCCTGAACGCAGTAATCTCCGTGGGAGTGCTCATTGCCTTTGTGAGCTATGTACAGATGTTCTTTGGCCCTGTGCAGGACATCGCTGAAAAATACACGCTCCTCCAATCCGCTATGGCTGGGGGCGAGCGGGTTTTCAAACTCATGGACACGGACGAGTCAATTCCCGGCACAGGGACGAAGGCAGTCCAGCTTCGGGGTCACATCGAATTTCAGAGTGTGCGGTTTTCCTACAAACAGGGTGAGGAAATTCTCAAAGGTTTAAGTTTCATCGTGAAGCCTGGCGAGACCGCCGCCATTGTGGGTTACACCGGCGCAGGCAAAACCACGATTATCAACGCGCTTACCCGGTTGTGGGACATTGACTCCGGGCAAATCTTCCTGGACGGCATACCTATCGCGGATATTCCCCTGGATGATTTGCGCCGCCAGATTCTGCCGGTCTTGCAGGATGTATTCCTCTTTTCCGGCACTGTGGCGGACAACATCCGCCTGGGTCTTGGCCTTACAGACACCCAAGTGGAGGAAGCGGCCAGGGCCGTGTATGCCCACGAGTTTATTTCCCGGCTTCCCCAGGGCTATCAAACAAAGCTGGCAGAGGGCGCAACGAACATCTCGTCCGGCCAGCGGCAGCTCATCAGCTTTGCCCGTGTCATCGCCCACAATCCGGCAATTGTCATCCTGGACGAGGCTACCAGTTCCATTGACACTGAAACGGAACACCTGATTCAACTGGGGATGCAGAAAGTACTGGCCGGGCGCACGTCAATCGTAATTGCCCACCGGCTTTCCACCATAAAAAACGCCGACCGGATTTTGGTGCTTTCTGGCGGCGCTTTGATTGAGGAAGGCAGTCACGACGCCCTGATCGCCCGGAACGGTTTGTACGCCAGCCTGTATCGGCTGCAATACAGCGCGGGGTCGTGAGCCTGACTTCGCCCTGGTTTTGTTGACCGTGAGCGCTTGCGTTCCATCTCATATTTCCGCTATACTTTTCATAGGAGGTTAGTATGTGTGTAAAAAAAGCGATTTTGGTTCTTTGCGCGGCAGCGGCGTTGTTTTTCAGTTGTGTAAGCAAACAACCAAACGATTCTTCGGCGGATGAAGCCGCAAAAGACGCGGTGAACCGGATGGAAAGAGCGATTGATGCGCAGTAGTTCAGTGAAAAGGACGGTCAGGCAATGCGTTGCATCTGGCCTTGCGCTGGCCGCGGTTTTGACTGCCTGTCAATCCCGCGTAAGCCAGGGCGAGCCTGCCTGGGTGCTGGCCCCGGACTCGGTTTATAACCCAAACCAATACCTTGCCGCTGTGGGTTACGGGCGCGATCGAGCAAGCGCTGAAAAAGGGGCCATCGCCGCGCTCACGGGTCTGTTCGGGCAGTCTGTGGAGGCAGAAATCAATCTTGAGACCCAAGCTTCTGAAAAAACGGTAAACAACAGGCCCGGACTCTCTTCGGAAAGCACTGCCCTCAGCACCGCGATTAAAACCACAGCGGAATTGGATTCCCTGGTTGGGGCTGAAATCGCCAATGTGTGGTATGACCGCAAAACCACCTATTACGCGGTGGCGGTTATGGAGAAGGCAAAAGCCACGGTACTGTATACCCAAAAGATACGGGAAAATCAGCGACTGATAGACGGGTTGACTAATCTGTCCGGGGATAAAAAAAATACCCTGGACGGGTATTCCCGGTATCAGCGCGCCGCGGCAATCGCGGATGAAAACCGTATCTATGGGAATATTCTGACTGTTATCGGCTCCCCGGTTTCCGCCCTCTCCAAAGGAAATGATTACCGTTTGGAAGCGGTGAATATTGCCCAAAATATTCCCATCGGAGTGATTGTGACCGGAGACCGGGAAAACCGCATTACAGGGGCTTTCAGTTCCGCGCTCAGTCAGGCTGGATTCAGAAGTGGCGGGAATAATTCCCGCTATGTGCTGGAAGTAACGGTCTCGCTTTCCTCGGTGGAATACCCGAATCAGGCAAACAAGTTTTTCCGCTATGAGATTTCCGCCAATCTGATGGACACCGCGGAAGATACGGTATTGCTGCCTTTCAGCAGTAACGGACGGGAAGGGCATCCGGACAGTTCTGAGGCGAAAAACCGGGCGGTCGCGGCAGCGGAGAAAAAAATTGCTTCTGTCTTTGGGCAGGCTCTAGGGGAGTATCTTTCGTCCCCTTGATGCCAGAGGGGGTTTCGGGTATAGTTATTGCGTTGTTCTATGATTAAAAAAGCATTAGAAGAAATTGAGGCTAAACAAACAGTAGGATTTATCAAAGTTTCCGAAAAACCGGTGCTGGCTTTGTCGGATGAACAGAAGGTGATGCTGAATCGGCGGGGGAATGTCTTGTTTAACGAAGGCAGCGTTGAAGATGCCCGGCGAATCTTTTTGACAACCGGTTATTCCGATGGCTTGACCAGGGTGGGGGATGCCTATTTAGCAAAAAAACAGGAGTTGGATGCCCTTAAATTGTATCTGCTGGCCCATAATCAGCGGAAAGCGGGGCCATTAATCGAAAAATTGGCACAAGTTATTTCAAATATTATAAAAAATTAATTGAAAAGAGAAAAATATGGAAGAAAAAAATTTTGCAGAAAAAAATTCAGCGTTCCAGAGGGAAACACGGCCCTTTGAACTGAACGCGGCCCTGCCGGGAACGAATAACATCGCGAATTGGTCAAAACAGGGATACCAGTTTCTGAAAAAACACATGTTTGAGGATGCAAAAGAGGTGTTTTTCAAAATTCTTGACCTTGACCCCGGCAACAACTATGCCCTGGTTGGTCTGGGGGACGCGGAGCGTAAGGGAAACCGCTTTTTTGAGGCCGTCAAATACTATCAGCGCTGCCTGACCCATTTTCCGTCGAACAATTTTGCTCTTTTCGGCCTGGCAGACTGCTACAAGGCCCTGGACAGACACGAAGACGCCATCCGGGTGTGGGAGCAATACCTGGTCCATGACAACGCGAATATTACTGTGCTGACCCGCGTGGCTGACTCGTACCGCAAAATCAGGAATTATCCCAAGGCAAAGCTGATGTACCTGCAAGTCCTGGAACTGGACCCGGACAACGCCTATGCCCTCATCGGGCTTGGGCACTTGTGCTACAACTTTAACGAATACGAGGACGCCCTTTTTTACTGGACCCGCATCGTGGCCATGAATCCAAATGTGCTGGACATCAGAATTCTCACTTCTATCGGAAACTGCTACCGCAAGCTGCGGCGTTTTATTGAAGGGGTGCAGTATTTTACCCATTCCCTGGAACTGGAACCCAGGAACTTTTACGCCCTTTTCGGGATTGCGGACTGCTACCGGGGTATGAATCAGTCCGACAAAGCCATTGAATACTGGAAGCGGATTCTGGTGCTTGACCCCCGGAACAAGGTGATTCTGACCCGCGCCGGGGATGCCAGCCGCTCCCTGGGAGACTACAATGCGGCGGCTGGCTTCTACAATCAGGCCCTGGATATCGAATTTGATACCTACGCTCTGGTGGGCCTGGCGCGGATCAGCATCGAGACTGGAAAAATCGGCGAAGCGATTGAGAGCCTGCGCCGACTGATTCAGAGCGAGCCGGCTAATTACCGGCTCTATATGGAGCTGGCAAACTGCCACCTCCGGCTCAACGAGCGCAGGGACGCTGTGGGGGTGCTGCGGGATTTCCAGATGCAGGGAGTCCAGAACCAGATTATCAATACCATGCTGGAACATATCGAACTGGGTATTGCCTGACTCTATGCCGCACATCGCCCTCGCGGGTCTGCTTCCTGAAGAAATCAGCGCCCGGTTTCAGCTTGCAAAGCCTTTCATGGGCAGGCAGATTTTCAAATGGATTGCCCGTGGCGTATCCTCTTTCGACGCTATGACCGACCTGCCTCTGGAACTGCGCGGCCGTCTTTTGGAACAAGCGGCGCTCCGCACGGGGAACGTCTTGCAGACCCTGGAAGACCCGGACGGAACCATCAAACTGCAAATCGAATTTCCTGACAGGATATACATTGAAACAGTGCTGCTTGCCGATGAAGCGGAACGAAAAACCGCCTGCGTTTCATCCCAGGCGGGCTGCGCCCTGGGGTGCCGGTTTTGCCGAACCGGACAGCTCGGTTTCACCCGCAATCTGACTGCCGGGGAAATAGTAGAGCAGTTTCTACTGCTGGAAAAAATCAGCGGCCCTCTGGACAATGTGGTCTTTATGGGCATGGGGGAGCCGCTTCTGAATCTGGAAGCGGTCCGCAAGGCTGTCTCAATATTGACTCATCCGGCAGGCAGGAATCTTTCACTCCGCCGCATTACCATATCCACCGCCGGAATAATTCCCGGCATTTACGATCTGGCGGACCGGGGGCCGGCGGTGCGGCTGGCTGTTTCTCTCACCACTGCCGACCCGGCTTTACGAAACGACTTGATGCCTGTCGCCCGCTCGAACAGCCTTGAGGAACTGAAAAAGGCGATTGCCTACCATGGGAATAAAACCGGTAAACGCTGTACCCTGGAAGCGGCGCTTATTTCCGGGGTCAATACCGGCTCTGAAAGCGCCCGCCAATTGGCGGAATTCGCCGGGGAACTGGGCGTCCACGTTAATCTGATTCCCTGGAATCCCACGGCGTCCCTGCCGTTTGCTGAGCCGGCCCCGGCAGAATGCCGGGAGTTTGTCCGGATGCTGGAAGAACGCAAAATACCGGTGACCCTCAGAACCAGGCGGGGCCGGAAAATCGGCGGAGCCTGCGGGCAATTGGGACAAAGAAAACGCGGTTGACCAATGCAGGATAAAATGCTATTTTATAAAAAGGTCTGACAGGAGGCCGGTTAAGTATGATAAATCCTTTGTTTCAAAACCTATTGGTGGCAATTAACGGTTCCGAGGCGTCTATTCAGGCTGCCAAATACGGGATTTTGATGGCTAAGTGTTACCACTGCACTATCAAGGCAGTATATGTGGTGGACATGGCGACTCTCAAACAACTAACTCTGAGCAAATTTTTTATCCCTGAAGAAAGCTCGGAATACGAACGGAATCTGTGCCAGGATGGGGAGCGCTACCTGGAATACGTGGCTGCTCTGGGGTTGCAAAAAGGCATCAAAGTTGAGACAGAACTGCGTAAGGGCGCGGTGTGGTCGCAAGTTATTACCGCGGCGGACGAGATGAAGGCCAGCCTGATATTGCTGGGGGGCTACGTCCAAGACGCGCTGGCCCAGTCATCCAAGAGGGATGCAGTGTCCACGTCGAACCACGTGATTATTGCCAATACGCCCTGCTCCGTGCTGATTGTACGGGAAAAGCAGATAGAGCAATTATTTAAGATAGGGTAATTCAGGGCATTGGGATTGGTCCGAACAGAGTTACTCCAGCGCCACCTTATAGCCAAACACTGCCTCAAAAATATCGGATTTTTCTGCCACCGCCAACTTTTCCAAAGCTTTGTCGTGGTTGTCTTTGCAGACAATAAGCAGCATATCCCTCCTAAAATCCAGGGAAAAGGCGTTGATTTTCTGGTTGTGCCCCCGGTCAAGGGCATCGGCTATCCGCAAGAGAGCGGTGAGTTTCAAAATCCGCACCCGGTCGGCCCGGGGCAGCACAATAAATTCCGCGTCATCCTGGAGAGGCCGGTTGCCGCGGTGGAAACAGGCGATTTTCGCCACAATCTGCATATCGTCCCGGGGAATGCCGAAAATTTCTGAATTGCGGATGATATAACTGGAATGCACCTGATGTTCCTGGGCGCGGATGAACATGCCGATGTCGTGGAGGAGCGCCGCGGTCTCCAGAAGCATCCGGGAGTGCAAATCCAGGCCCAGTTCAGTTTTCAGGGCGTCAAAGAGCTTGAGCGCCGTGGATGCCACGTGGGCGGCGTGTTTTTCGTCCCCCCGGTATTTCTGAAGGAGCCGCTTGGCCGAGGCGATAATCTGGGGATAGAACTCGTCCCTGCCCGAAGCCTGAGGCTCCCATATTTTGCCGATAATCACCCCTTCCCGGATGTTGGTGGCCGGAACCAGCACCACCGCGGCCTTTGTAAGCTGCAAAAACATCTTGTGGGTCAAAAGGCTGGTGTGCAGAAATTGGGCGTCCGCATAGGGAATCTTGAACCGCGCCACGCATTCTTCCGCCGAATAGGTTTGTATCCTGTCAACAAAGTCTTCAAATTTTGCCCGGTCGATTTGCCAGATGTGCTCTGTCACTGCCTCGCCGGTATGCTCAGCCGCGAACCGTGCGTCCTGTCCCAGAGCAATGAATTGCTGAATGGTGTTCAGGTTCAGCTCTGTGTTGAGCGTCCCCCTGGTGTTGCGTACAAAGTCCTCAAGAAACCGGCGGGTGTCCTTCGGGCGGGCAGCGATTGACTTGATAAGCTCGTTCACCCGCACCGTGCCCAGACCCAGACTGTGGGCCGCGGCAATTTTGCCGTTTTCGATGAGCAGCATTTCCGTGGAACCGCCACCCACTTCCAGAATGAGGGAATTGATGGCAAGAAAGTCAATTTTTCCGGTTTTCAGGCAGTTGGACGTTGCCAGATACATGAGCCGGTTTTCCTCAATCCCGTCAATCACCCGCACGGGAAACCCGGTTTTCACCAGAATCCGGTCAACCACCGCGTCCCGGTTTCGGGCTTCCCGCAGGGCATTGGTGGCAATCACTGTGGTGTGTTCCGGCCCGATGCCCCAGGCCCCCAACTGTTCCCGGAACCGGTTGAGGATTTGCAGGCATTGCAAAAGGCTGTCCCGTGAAATAGAGCCGCCGGTAAACACATCGTGGCCGAACATGATGGGCATACTCGCTTGGTCAATGACCTTCCATGTTCCGTCGTCGTACATCTCGGCCACCAACAGCCGCGCCGCGGTGGAGCCGATTTCCAGCACTGCTTCCAGTTTTGTCATATCCGCCTGCCGTCTCCCGCCTAGAGTTTGTCGATAAGGATGGAGCATTTGCCCGACGGAATGGGCAGAGTCTTTTTCTTTTGCCCGATGATATTTATGGTAAAGTAATAGAGTTTTTCGCTTTCAAGCTGAATCTCCCAGCCCCGCAGGCTCCGGTTGGATAGAATGGTAATCAGGTTCCGTTTTAAGGACAGATTCTCGATGCCCATGATTTCCAGATTGGGAATCACCCAGTCCACGGTCTTGCGGGGCAGGCTGATTGTGATGCCGATAACGGTTTCAATCATCACCGCAATGGTGGAAAGGGCAACGTGAGGCATGTACCGCTGCCGGGGGAAGTCCGGATTATCCGCCATGACAGACCGGCCTTCGCCGCAGGGCTTGTAGCTTTCCCACAAATTGCCCCGTTCGACCGCGTCGTCGTTAGGAATAAAGGCGTCCAAGATGTAGTACAGATGCTTGATGGCGCTTTCCCGGGCAAAATCCCAGCGCTGATATTTTTCCAGCCCTTTGATGACCATAAAATTAAAGGGCGGAAACACGCTTCCCCGGAAACCTTCGCCGTCCCGTGAAAAGTGAGGGTCATCCGCGGAAAGGGACGGGAAGGGGTGTTCCGTGCCAAAGGTGGCAGGATTACGGAGATGGGCAATCAGCAGTTCCGCTTTGTCCTCATTGGGGATTTCCGCCAGGAGCGGCCAGAACCCGGCAATAGTCTTGTGGGGCAGCCGGTTACCGTTCGCGTCCAGGTCGTGGTAAAAATTGGTGTGGGGGTCCCACATGAGGGTATTAATCCGGGTCTTGAGGGAGAAATACTGCCGTTTGTACTGGAAACTCAAGTCTTTGTCATTCAGGATGTCTCCCATGGATGACATATAGAGGGCGTTAATCGCCAGGGCGGTATTAAAGTCCACAGAGTATACCGTCCCGTCACGGGGGGAATTGAACATAGAGGAGGCGCTCGCCGGAGCGTTGTAGAGGCCGTTATCCTGCTTGAACACCTGGTCTATCCAGTCCATGTATTTGGTAAGAACCGCCATCACATCTTTGACCCGCCGCTTGTTTGCGGACTTATGGAACAGGTTGAACTCCGCCCAGGCGAACAGGGGCAGTCCGACTCCCTCGGGGTTGTCCGCGTCGACAATCGCTTCTCCGGTGCGCAAATCATAGCGGCTTTGGATGGCCCCGCCTTCTTCCTGTTTGGAATAAAAGTAATCCAGATTGTGGGCGGCAGGATAATTCCGGTTCGAGTAGACCAAAAAAAAGGTAGAAAAAATTGACTCAAATTGATTGAGGATATATCTGCCATCCTGGGGATACAAAAAATAACCGTCCGCGTTTGGTTCGCCGGTTTTTGGATCCAGATAACAATTTTGCAGCCATGCCCAGGTTTTGTCGTAAATATCCACAAAATCCTGGTCATAGAAGTAGATTTTTGGAAAGTCCCGTTTGTTCACAGTAACTCCTTAAAAAAAGTTAACTTTAATTATATCACAATTTTTTTATTATGACAAAAAAAATAAATAGAAAAGTACTTTTTATGGAAAAATTTTCTTAAAATTCCGCCCCAAAGTTCCGCATCCGCAAAAAACAGAGAGTTTCCTTATAAAAAACTAACAGGATACCGTATCTTTCCGATATATAAGTAAGAGGCTATAATATGGAAAACTACGCTATGAGAGGATACGGTCATAGTCATTATATGACCATCATTGAAGAATTGGAAGATAGTTATTTTATACGCATGGTCAAAGACCGGGGAGGCCGGGAAGAGGTGGACACCGGTTTTATCAGCAAGGAATTTTTTTCAAGCTGCCTCCGTACGGGATATTTGAGTAAATTTGATGCGCCCTGTTCTCGTGAATCAAGAGTTGAAAAAATTGCCGCAACCGCGTAATATGAAAAGATAGAAGTCTTTTTATGAAAAAATGTTTACCATTGCTTCTTTTGCTCTGTGCCGGAGGACTGCTCAGCGCCGGTGAGGGCGCACATGCCCTTGTTTTTAGTCTAACTGCTAACGATGGGCGGGGCATTGATTTATACCGCACCGCCACAAGCCTGGAGTATTCCTACGATTCCCCCCGCCTGACTGCCCGGAGCGGGGTTCAAAGCGCTTCAAAAATCACTGATTTTACCTTGCAAGCCGCCTATTTCCCCGTAATTTTCAAAAAAATGTGTCTTGGAGCGGGTGCGCTCTATCATTACGGAGATATGGGTTTTGCCAGGGAACAGGATTTTTACACAGGCCTGTATGTCCGGTTTCGTCCGGTACGCTTTTTTAATATGGGCGCCGATGTTTCCTTCACCCTGAAAATAACCCGTATTCCCGCATTGCCGAAAGATCACCAGGAGTTTACGGATAGAGGAATCGCGGTCGCCTTCAGATTCAGTTCAGATATTACCAGCCGGATACGGGTGGAATTTGATATATCTTCTTATGACTTATATCGCCACAGCCTTTTCCTGAATCCCCTGTTTGCCCTGACAGGAACCTATGTGTTTCGGAACCGTTGTTTTGCCGCTTTTACGCTGGCAGCCCAGTATTCCGACCTGTTCACCCTGACTTCCTATCTGGGTTCGGCTTTTATCCGCCCGGCCATCGGGATTATCTTGTAGGGGGCGTCATGCGGTTTGCGGCTGTGGGAGCGCTGGGGATGGCCTGTTTCATCTGTCTGTCAGGCTGCGAGTACGGCCTGAAGGAATTTTTGTACCGGGATGACGATGTGGATATCCGGAGTGTTTCTTTGCGTGAACTTGACCTGGGGTGCCACCAGGATACCCCGGCGCTGTCCCTGGCATGGAAACAGTTTCCTGAGTCCTACAAAGTCCTCGTGCTGACTGATATTCATTTCGGGGCGGAGAAAGCGGCGCCTGTGGAGGAATTATTTGCCTGGCTGGACAGTCTGCCGGAAGGGGAAAAGCCGTTATTCTGTCTTGCTCTGGGGGATTTAGTGGAGCATGGCCTGGAAAGCGAATATCAGGAATATGCCCAATTCGCGTCGCGCCTTGAAAGCAAAGCCGTGCCGATTTACGCCCTCTGCGGAAACCACGATTTGTATAATTCCGGCTGGCGGTACTGGGAGCAATATGTGTATCCCCACGCGTCCTATTACCGTTTTCAAACCCGCGCTTTTTCCTGGTATTTTCTGGATACCGCTAATGGGACTCTGGGCAAAAAACAGCTTGAAAATTTTTCAAGCTGCGCGAAACAAGATCCCATGCCCAAACTGGTGTTCTCCCACTATCCCGTCTATGCCGGAGGAATTCCCTATTTTTCCCTTTCCAATACCAGGGAACGGGCTTATTTGCTTGATTTGTTTGCCAAAACCAAGGTGCGCCTGGTTTTGGAAGGACACTGGCACTTCGGCGGAAGTTATGACTTTGGCGCTTTCCGGGAAGAAACCCTTGAGGCTTTCCGCGACAGGGACTGCTGGTATGTGCTGAATGTGACCGAAGGGATTGACGGAACAGCGGGCGCTGTTTCGGTGAGCCAGGTGGCAAAGTGAGTTACGCTTCAATCAGTATGGCTGCCGCGCTGCCGCCACCGCGGGCATAGACGCTACGGGTGTTCCGGTAGGGATTTTTGAGGGAATCCATCTGCCCTTGAAGCTCCGTCATGCGGGTTTTGAGCAGCCCCTGATTTTCCGTTGCGAGTGCCCTGATGTGCTCCTGAAGCGTATCAAGCTCTTTCTGTAAGCTCTCGCCGCGATCTCCGCGTTCCATCTGGGCGGCTGTTTTTTGGAGTTCCATAATCCAGTCAAGACTTTGGGTTTCAAGGCCGCAGTAGGCCAGGGCCTTTTCAGCATTCCCGGCTTCGATTGTTGCCCGCTGTTTTTCCAACAGCTTCGCGTGTTCCCGAAGAGCGGCGGCCAACCGTTCCCGCACATTTTGGGAAGGGGAAGACTCACCCATTGATGTCCACCGCGGGCCGGGTTGCCGCGCTTTGCAGGGACGCGGTGTTTGCCGCCGCGGCTGCCCAGGCGTTCCTGAGTTCCGACAGCATATCGCGGATAAAATCAAGTTTTGTTTTGTTTTGCGTAATATTGGCGTTCAGTAATTCCTGGCTAAAATACACGTACAGGGCCAGAAGATTTTTTGACACAATTCCGCCCTTTTCCATGTCAAGACAGACCATCAATTCGGTGATAATATCCTGGGCCCTGATGATATTCCTGTTAAACGTTTCAATTGCGGAGGCTTTGATTTTTCCATTGCTTTCGATTTTTCCGCTTGCTGAGGTGAGCTGTTTTATCGCCTCATTGTACAATAACACAATGAGTTTTCCCGGACTGGCGGTTTTTATTCCTGTTTCGCGGTAGGCAGTAAATCCTTGTGCGGTTTCCATCAATAATTATCCCTTTTTTTTAATATCGGCATTACAAGGTGTCGACTAAATATATTTTTTATCATATACTATAATCTGAGGTACTTAATGAATACTGCTGGCAACAAGGATCCAAACCGGAAAGACGATAAAAATTCAGGCAGCGACCCGTTCGATTTTTTTAAACTTTCTCCAGACCCTGGCCCCGGAAAGAGCGGAGGGGGGAAGAAGCCCCCGCTGCCCGTTTGGGGAATTATATTGATTATCATTGGGACAATGGTGGCGGTTAATTTCCTGTTTTCCCGCCGGCCAGAAAATCTGATTGATTTTTCCGAATTTCGCACCCTGATTCAGAGCGGGCAAATTGTTTCCGTGGAATTGGGAGAGCCTTACTTCGTGGGCTATGGGCGGGGCAGCGCTTCCGCTCCGGCTTCCGGGGGCTATTCAAACCTGTTTCAGAGTGGGAGTACGGCGCCAACTTCTTACCGCGCCCAGTACCGGACTATCGGTTTTGTGACCGACCGTTTTTTGCAGTTTCTGGACGATTCCGGGGTGGAATACAAGTTTGTCATCAAACAGGGCGGCACGATTCTGCAAATCATACTCAATCTGATTTTCCCCGTGGGCTTTCTGCTGGTGTATTTCCTCATGTTCCGCCGGATGGGCACGGGCCTGAGCGGAAGCATCTTTGGCCCCGGCCAGGGCAAGGCCAGCGCGGTGGAGGAAGGGCAGGTGAAAACCCGGTTCGCCGATGTGGCGGGGGTGGACGAAGCCAAGGAAGAACTGGTGGAAGTGGTGGACTTTTTGAAGTCCCCCAAGAAATATACCGACATCGGCGGCAAGATTCCCAAGGGGGTGCTCCTGGTGGGGCCTCCGGGAACCGGCAAGAC
>JAITOJ010000045.1 GCA_031290005.1 Treponema sp.
TTCGTTTGACGGTTTGAGAGACTCCCCAAAACAAATGGGCCACGGCCCAAGACAAATGGGCCACGGCCCAAGACAAAAGGGCCACGGCCCAAGACAAAAGGGCCACGGCCCAACGCAAAAGGGCCACGGCCCAAGACAAAAGGGCCACGGCCCAAGACAAAAGGGCCACGGCCCAACGCAAAAGGGCCACGGCTGTTATAAAGTAAATTATCAAAAAAAACATTTGCCGATATCGGTTTATTTTAGTATGTTTATAGTACATCAATTTTATTTATAGGAGAAACAGAAATGTTTATCAGTCAAGTGACCTATGAGAGCGCTAAAACAAACGAAGGGCACCTCAAAGGGATTATGAAAAAAAAGGCGGAGGCATCGGCGAACGTTGCCGGCTTGTTGTCTTTTGAGTGCTGGGTCAGCGAAACGCCGGAAAAAATTGGCTATACCCATGTGGTAAAGTGGGAGAGCCAGGAACACTTTAAGGCATGGATGCGTGACACTCATAGCAAAGGACATGGCGCAAAAGATGAGCAGGACAGCTCCCCCATCACCAAAACGGCTTGCCATTATGAGGTAGTGGATATACATTCACTGTAACATTGGCCCGGTTTCCTTTCACCCCAGGCGCCGCGAAATGCGGAGCCATGAGGGGTGCAGAGGTGTGCATGAAGCTGACCGGGGATACTTGCTGGACGTTTGCGGCGGTAGGCTACCGTGCGTTTTGCCGTGAAGTTTGAAAGCGGGGCGGTCGCCTGAAAGTCCCGCCAACCTAAGCCCGTGGGAGCAATCCTGCGGGCTGTTTTTTTATCCCGAATTGCGAATTGCGCTCGTGCCGGCTTTTCACCGGGTAATGGGGAGGACGCCTCTGGGGACAAACTCTCCGGCCAGTACGCCGAAGGCCGCTTCCAGGGAATAGGGCGACGTGCTGTAGGCATATAACACCGTATCAGCCCGGTCAAGATTAAAGGCCGGCACCGGAGAGGTGACGGAAATGACAACCAGGGTTTTGCCGGAGTTTTGGAGCTGCCGGGCAAGGGCGGCGCTTTCCTCGTCGGCCACGCAGAGTATCACCGTGTCCGACGCCGCGGCTGCCTGGGCAAGGCGGGACGAGGTGTCCGCCGCTCCGGACACAAACCGGAAAACCGATGCGGCGGGATAGCGGCTGCTTCCGGCGTCAAAAAAAGCGGGGAACTGCCCCGCAAGCAAAACCCGCTCGCCCGGCGCCGACCGGTACGGAAAGGCTTTTCCTTGTTTTGCCAGAGTAATAGAGCGGCAGGCCAGGTTCAGAAAAAACGGCTCCCCCTCGCGATCGGGGACCAGAGAAGGGATTTTTTCCATGTCCGGAAACACGGGCACGGAATTTTCGCTTTTGAAATATACCAGCTTGGCATACAGCACTCGCCGCGCCGCGTCGGTCACCCGCGCCCGGAATTCCGGGGACGCGCGCATGAGAGCGAGGTTTTGCTGCCAGAGGGCCTCGTTCAGGGCGGCGGTGGTGGAAGAAATGATGATGTCGTTGCCCGCTTCAATGGCCATGCGGTAGGCGCTGGAAAGGTTCCCGGTGTACACTATTGCCCCGTTCATACGCATGTCGTCGGTGATGATGAGGCCCTGAAAGCCGAGTTCGCCCCGAAGAAAGCCGGTCAGCATGGTTTTTGACAGGGACGCCGGCTCGCCATCCGGGAGAATCCGGGGAAAACTCAGGTGCCCGGACATAATCGCCGCAATGCCTTCGTTGATGACGTACCGGAAAGGCGTCACTTCGCGATTCAGGAAGGTCTCCCTATCCACGTTGATGGCGGGCAGCCTGCCGTGGGAGTCCACTCCGGTGTCCCCGTGGCCGGGGAAATGCTTTGCCGTGGGGATGACTCCCGCAGCCTGGGTTCCCGCCGCGAACAATGCCCCCAGAACACCCGCGGCTTCCGGGTTGTCCCCAAAAGAGCGGGGGCCGATGACGCTGGAATCGAGGCTGCTGTAAAGGTCAATGGTGGGGGCAAAGTTCATGTTGATGCCCAGGGCTTTCAGTTCCCGTCCGATGTAATACCCTGAATACCAGGCGTCCATGGGATAGCCCGAAGCTCCGATAGCCAGATTGCCAGGGGTGTTGCTGGTGTCCCCTTTGACGTGCCGGATGATGCCTCCTTCCTGGTCGGTGGCGACGAACAGGGGGATTTTGAAGCGCCGGGTTTCGGCTTTTGTCTGGAGGGCGGTCACCGAGCGGGCCACCTGCATGGTGTTGTCGGTGTTCCAGCCGAACAGCTTGACGCTGCCCAGTCCGCGCTCCAGCACCCAGCGGTTGAGCAATTCCGAAGGTTCCTGTCCGGCCCAGCCGAACATGAGGATTTGGGCGAACAGTTCCTCATCGGTCATGCGGGATATGAGAGCTTCGGTCAGTTCCTCCGGGGGATAGTCGCTCCAAAAGTCGATGTCCTCAGCGGATACCGGACAGAGGATAGATCCCAGAGCGCAGAGAAGGACAACAAGGCGCTTACCGGTAGACATGCCCGCGAAGCTCCCGAATGTAGTTTCCCGCGCTGTGAGCCGCGATTGCGCCGTCCGAGGCGGCGGTAATCACCTGCCGGAGGGATTTTGCCCGCACATCTCCGGCGCAGTACAGGCCGGGAACAGAAGTTTCCATGTTCTCGCCGGTAACGATATATCCGGCGTTGTCAATTTCAGCGGCGCGGCCCCTGTCATGGATGCCGGCGAGCAGTTCTGTGCGGGGGTTTTGACCTATGAAAATAAATACTCCGTCCACGGGGAAAAGCGTTTTTCCCCCGGTTTTGCGGTTTTCCAGAGTCAGGGATTCCACTTTCGCGCCGCCCTGAATCGCCGTGACAATGGCGTCGAATTGTACGGTTATATTTGGGTGGTTCAGCGCCCGGTCCGCGGAAGATTTGGCGGCCCGGAAGCTGTTTTTTCGGTGAATTATGGTCACGTTCTCTGTCAGGGCCGCCAGATACAGGGCTTCGTCGCAGGCGGAATTGCCGCCGCCGATAACCGCGACGCGTTTTTTGCGGAAGAAAGGGCCGTCGCAGGTGGCGCAGTAGGAGACGCCCCGGCCCGCGAACTCTGTTTCGCCGGGGACGCCCAGATGCCGGGGGGACGCGCCCGAGGCAAGCAGTACGGCGGGGGCAATACAGACGCCCGCTCCGGTGGTCACCGAAAAGTCATCGCCGGTTTTTTTCAGGGATTGCACGGTATTTTGCCGGATTTCCGCGCCAAAGGATTTTGCCTGGTTTTCCATCTGAGCGGAAAACTCAGAGCCTTTGAGGGGCGGGAAGAGAGCGGGGTAGTTTTCCAGTTCCAGTATGTTTTGGGCCTGTCCGCCGGCCAGAGCTTCTTCAAATACCAGGGTTTTGAGGCCCGACCGCGCGGCATACAGCGCCGAGGTCAGTCCCGCGGCTCCTCCGCCGATGATGATATAGTCGTAGTGTTGCTGCTGTTCCATGATACGGGAGTGTAGCATAAATAGAGGAATAATGTCACGCCTTCACTTGCTTAATAACTCTTTCAAAAACGCCGTTATTTCATCCAGCGCCGACACACACTCAGGAGCAACAGGCATGAGGGGCCAGTCGTGCATCATGCCTGTTCCGGTATGCAGCGTAACATCCACGCCGTCCGCCTTCATGCGCTCCACCAGGGGCGGTATCTGCGGGTAAAAAATATCGTCAGT